>CALVKL010000009.1 GCA_944332695.1 uncultured Bacilli bacterium | reverse complement strand
AATTGGTGTAGCGATTAAAGCTACTATTGCTAATATAACTACTATAGTTAATAATTCTATTAACGTAAATGCTTTATTTAGTAAATGTTCCTTCCTATTTTTGCATATCGTTAATTTTTTCACGTTTTATCTCTCCTATCCTTATTGTTTATTTTATTCTTATAATTATTTTAATTTTATAATATTTTAATTTTAAAGTCAATTTTTTGATTATTAATAGTCAAAATTTACTTACTAATACAAAAAAACTACAAATAAACTGTAGTTTTTTTCTTTATATTATATTCTTTTTTGCCAATGTATTTTTCAACTAAAATAACTTTTTGCTCTTCTAAACTTTTAGGGACATCAATAATTCTTTGATTTGCGGAACCCTTAAATTTTAAATCTAGACTTCTTTGTTCTAAAATAAATTTACCATCAACTAATATATCAATATAATTTAAAAATTCAATTATTTCAGGATTTTTAAGAGCTAATAGTTGCTCAAAAGTATAACCAGTATAACACCAAATATTTAAATTTAAATTTTTACAATATTTAGCTATTTCTAAACAAGCTTCGGCTTGAAACATCGGATCACCGCCAGAAAAAGTTATTCCGTCTTGTCCTTCTAATAAATTAATTTCTTTTTTTATCTCTTCAACATCAACTGAGTAGCCTCCATCAAAATCCCAAGTACTTTGATTATGGCATCCCCCACAGTGGTGATGGCATCCTTGTGTCCACAAAACTGTTCTTATACCTTCACCATCGACAATACTATCAGATTGCAAAGGCGCGGCTAATCTAATTTGCATTATACAGCACTTTCTAAATCTTTTGTTCCATGTTTAACACGATCACGTTCTTCAGCTCGTTTGCCGTCATTAAAACGATCAACAGTACCAACTAAATAACCCGTAATTCTTCTAATTCTTTCAAATTTAATTCCTTCTCCAACTTTTTTTTCTTCATTTTTCATAAACAATCTCCTACCTTCCATAATTAGTTAAAGAAATATTTTTTAACGTTTCTACACTAACGCCTTCACAATCATGTCTACCACAGCCTGGACAAACATCACCAATTACTCCTGTATAACCACACACTGGGTCACGATCAACAGGATGATTAATCGCTCCATAACCAATACCTTCTTTATACATAATTCTAATAATCTTTTCAAAAGCTTCTAAATTATTAGTTGTATCACCATCTAATTCAACATAAGTGATATGACCAGCATTGGTTAATTCATGATAAGGAGCTTCAATATGTATTTTTTCAGCAGCAGTTATTTTATAATAAACCGGTACATGGAATGAATTAGTATAATATTCTTTATCAGTAATACCCTTTAATTTCCCATAAATAGCTCGATCAATATTAGTAAATCTACCTGCCAATCCTTCTGCAGGGGTAGCTAATAAGGTAAAATTTAAATTGTATTTTTTAGCATATTCATCACATTTTTTACGCATAAATTGAATAATTTCATAGCCCAATTTACGTGCTTTTTCATCTTCACCATGATGTGCGCCAACTAAAGCTTTTAAACATTCCGCCAAGCCAATAAAACCAATTGATAAAGTACCATGTTTATATATTTTACGCAAACGATCATCTGGTTTTAATTTTTCAGAATCTATCCAAACACCACTACCCAATAAAAATGGGAAATTATATGGTTTTTTAGTGCATTGAAATTCAAATCTTTCTAACAATTGATCTTTAACCAATTCCATTTTTTCTTCTAATTCTTCATAAAAACCTTTTAAATCAGTTTTTCCATTTGAAACAATACCATGTTTAATTCCTAGTCGAGGTAAATTAATTGTTGTAAAAGATAAATTACCACGTCCTGGTGTTACTGCTTTATCAGAATCAACAACATTACCAATAACTCTAGTTCGACAACCCATATAAGCAACTTCGGTTGTACAATCCCCTTTATAAAATTGTTTGTTATATGGTGCATCCATAAATGAAAAATTAGGAAATAATCTTTTAGCTGATACTTTGCAAGCTAATTTAAATAAGTCATAATTAGGATCACCCTCATCAAAATTTGTTCCTTTTCTTACTTTGAAAATAGAAATAGGGAATATTGGAATTTCGCCTTTACCTAAGCCAGCATCAGTAGCTAATAAATAATTTTCAATAACCATTCTTCCTTCGCTAGATGTGTCAGTTCCAAAATTAATTGATGAAAATGGAACTTGTGCTCCTGCTCTTGAATGCATTGTATTTAAATTATGTATAAAAGCTTCCATTGCTTGATATGTGATACGATCTGTTTTGGCTAAAGCTTTTTCATAAGCGATATCAAATAATCTTTCAACTTCACTAGATTCTTTAGCGAAGTGATAAAAATCTTTAATATCTAAATCAATACTTTCTAATTTATCAATTTCTTTAACAATATTATTCACATTAACAAATTTACCAAAATCACTATAATCCAACAAATCAGCAACTGTTTGCTTAAATTGCTTTTTAAACGTTTTTAGCACACCAGGCGCCATATAATAATCAAACGCAGGAATACTTTGACCTCCGTGTTGGTCATTTTGATTAGATTGAATAGCAATTGCTGCTAAAGCACTATATGACATAATATCTTTAGGTTCTCTTAAATGACCATGACCAGTTGAAAAACCATTTTTAAATAATTTATTTAGATCAATTTGCGTACAAGTGGTTGTACCCATTGCATAAAAATCCATATCATGAACGTGAATATCACCACTATCATGAGCTTCACTAAATTTATATTTCATTAAATAAGCTTTGCAAAATTCCTTAGAAACTGTACTACCATACTGTAACATTGTTCCCATTGCCGTATCGCCATCAACATTAGCATTTTCTCTTTTAGTATTTTCTTCATGAGCCGATTTTAAACCCAAACCTTCAATGGCTTTTAAAAATTTGTGTAATCTTTTTTCATCTGAAAACATTTGACGTGACAGATTTCTTCTTTCGCGATATTCAGAAAAGCTTCGATAAACATCTTCATATCCTTTTTTCTTTAGCTCATCTTCAATCATATCTTGAATAGTCTCAATTTTAATTTTATCTTCATTAGCATATTCTTTTTCAATCCGTTTTAAAACGCCTTCATAAACTTTGTTAATATCTTTAGTTGTATATTTTAATTCTTCACCAGTTTCTTCGTCAACTTCATTGACACTATCAAAACCTTTTTTTATTGCCAAAGCAATTTTTGAACCGTTAAAATCAACTTTTTTACCGTTTCGTTTTACAACTTGTAACGTTGCAATCTTTTCTTCTACATCAATCATATTCTACCCTCTACCTTCTAATACTAATTATAATCATAAAATTATAAAAAGTCAAACAAATTTTCATATTTTTTAAAAAAAAGTTTTTTCATTTTTTCGCAAGAAAAAATGATTTTTTTATTTCTTTCTTATTTTTCAAAAACAAAAAAATGATATTAATTGTAAATTAACAAAGAACGATGAAAATCTGTTTTTTTGTTTAAAATAAAATGTTTTTCAAGTTTTTTATTTTTGTTTACTTTTTTAAAAAAAGTTTTTTCAAAAAAGAATAACAATTAATATTTTTAAATTTTATTTTTTTTCAAAAAAAATCATTATAACAACTAAGCAAACATCAGTTTGTTCATTTATTAATAAGCAAAAAAATATAATTTAATATGAATAATCGTCAAATTGAGCTTCTTAATTCACAATTTTTTATTAGTTTTATATTATCCATCATATTATTAATGTCCTTTCTTTTAACATACAATGAAAAACAAAAATTATTAAATAAAAAAATGATTTTTACAACTGGCTCAAGTCAATATGTCAATTTGTTAAATAGAATTCTTTTTACCTTAATATTGTTTTATAATTTATATATTAATTATGAGCAATATCAATTAGAAAAAGAAAAAAAGAGCGATTTATCACCCTTTCGTAATCAAATTTACGCTACCATTCTTAATATATTGTCAGCTTTAATTATTTTGTATGTCATCTATCAAACTTGGAATACATCTAATGAAACTGCGTCTATTGAAAACACTATTTAAATTCATAATTATTAATAACAATTCGATTAATAACTACATATATTATCATCAAAAATATCCCACAAAAACTAATTAATACGCCAATTTTAAAAATTATAGTTAAAAAAATAGTAATAAGAGGCAAAATTAATTGTGTTAAGTTTTGAATATGAGATGAAACATAACTACAAAAAAGATTGTTTAAAGATCCTAATATCGCAAACATCACACCACTAATTATCATAGGAATAGCTAAATATTTAAGCGGTTTATATAATGACCATAATAAGAGCGTTATAATAAATAACAAAACTGCAATAATTATATATATATATAAGCGATTAAAATTTAATAATTTTTGAATAAAATCAATAGGAAGATCACCAACTATTTCTTGCCTATCCGGTATAATATTAACAATCTTACTAGAAAATTCATCAATATAAGAATCTAATTGCTCATTTTCTAACATCAAATTTATATTATCATCTAATGACCTATTAGCTACTTCTTTCAATTTATCAATACTATCTTTAGATAATTGCGGCTTGCCCATTTCATTAAACAAATAATTAATTGTATGATTAAAAAAATCGCCAAAAATATGATTTATTTCCTCACTTTTAAAAATATCATTCAATATTTCCTTTGGAATATTACTTTCAACGCCTAATTCATAAATCGATTCTTTTATAGTTTTTCCTTCTTCTTCTTTATTTAAAATAATTCCTAAATCCATATTGAGAATTTCCGATGTCTTTATATAATTGGATAAATTATCGCGATTAATTAATTGTCTAGTAGAACTTAATAATACTAAAATAACTATTAATAAAAAAATAAAAATATCCAAAATAATGGCCAAAGAAATTCGAATAAACGTCAAAGCTTTCATTTTACGTCTCCATCCTAATAATAATATATCACAAAATCAATATTTAATCAAACTTAATTTTTTATGTTAAAATTTATACAAATTTTTGTATTTTGTCTTAAATAACATTTACATTTTTATTTGACAAAAATAGCCAAAAACAAATATAATAGAATTGTACAAGTATAATAACATAACTAAGAATTTGATATAATTTATTTACAATATTATTAAAATATTAATGAGGTGAAATAATGGGTAAAATTTTATTTGCTAATCAGGAATATCCTTTAGACTTACTGAACAAAAAAATAAAATCTAGACGTGATAATGAAGAATTATATAGACTTATAAAAGTCGTGATATCTCATTACCCTGATTATAATTTAAACGATATTAAAAATATTTTTACTGATTTAAAAACAAGAGGTTGCACATACACTGCAATTACTAATGCAATAATAAATCAGTTAAACGCATTAGGAATGACAGATGAACAATTTTCTAATATTTTTGGTTTTTCACTTTCAAAAGATGATATTAAAAATTATAATATGTTATTAGTTGATATTTTTGCTACCTTACATAATTTAGTTAAAATTAAAATTAATGAGTATGATAGTTATTCCTACGAAACAATAAAAGAAGCGGCTCTCGGTTTATTAAATGTTGAATGTAGTACAGATTCTGAAGCTAGTTTATTATTATTTGATAATAATATAGTTAGTGATGGATATGATACCAATGGAAATTTAAAATTTAAAAGAACAATTCCTAGAATTAGTCAAGCAATCGGGACATATCAAGAAATAGCAGCAAGATTTTTCAATATTCATGATAAAAACATTACAAAAGATGATTTAATAAAACTATTCCAAGAAAAAAATGCTGAAATTATTATAGAAGATTTTCTACCAGAGCAAAAACTTTCTGGATTAACAAATAACAATATGATTTTTTGGATTAATTATTATTTTAAAAAACGCAATCTTGATTTTAATATTAACATAAACTCGATACCACATTCTAACAATGGCTATGAAGAATTTTCAAAAATTATCCAATCATTAAAAAGCAATAATCATGATATATTAGTAAGTGTCGGTCCTTCTTCTAATGTATTTATTCACAATTCATCTCCTTTTTCTTGGACAAAAATAGCAAATGAAAAAGCAGGACATGCTATGACATTTATGAATTTTAACAGCAATGGTGATATCGTAGTTTCAACTTGGGGCAAAAATTATATAATACCTAAAGAATACTATTTAGATTTAGAATTTAAAGCCGTAAAAATCAATTCAAATGAAATAAATCAAACCCAAAAAAGTCGTTAATAAAAGTTCATTATAGCCATTAATGAACTTTTTATTTACAAATATTAATAATTTATCAAACACCTATTTTATGAAAATCCAAGCGCAATTTATCAGCAATTGTAACAATAAATTCAGAATTTGTTGGTTTAGCTCGATCAATATCAACACTATGACCAAAAATATTCTCCATTAGCTTTATATCGCCACGATTCCAACTAACTTCTACAGCGTGTCTAATTGATCTTTCTACTCTAGATACAGTTGTATTATATTTATTAGCTAATTCAGGATATAATTCTTTAGTAATTCCGCCTATCATACCGGGGTTATCAAATAACATGTTTACTGCATCCCTTAAAAATTGATAGCCCTTTATATGAGAAGGTATACCTAAATCATGTAATAATTTACTAATTGATACTTGTAAATTGCTATTATAAAAATCGATACTCTTATCATCTTTCTTTTTAAAAACATCACATATTTTCTTTTCTAAATCATCTAAATCATATGGTTTTAAAATGAAATAATTAACCTCATATTCTGATACTTCTCTAATCACTTCACTAGCATTGTAACTAGTTTCAACAATAACATTTTTATTAATATTATTATTTTTCATTTCTTCTAAAACATAAATACCATCTTTTTTAGGCATAATCAAATCTAACAAAATAATATCAAAATCATCTTGTTTTTCCTTAATTAAGTTAAAACCTTCTAAACCATTATAAGCTTCTAATACTACATTAATTTTATCGTTATCTTTAAAATATTCTTTTACAGCATCAATCAATTTGACATTATCGTCAATCATTAATATTCTTATATTTTCCATATTTTCTCCTTCTTTAGTACTGCTGTATATATATTATATAATATTAGCTAAAGCTTTTCTAGGGTGAATATTAGCTAATTTTGTCGAAAAAGATAAATCACTAATCTTTTAGACTAGTGACAATCATTTTAAATTGTTTATAATCAGTAGCTGCTTTACCAATTAAAAAACCTGATAAATTATTCACTTTTTTTAAAATATTAATATTGTCTTTATCGACGCTACCACCATATACTACTTTAACACACTTATTAAATTTTTTCTCAATTATTGTTTGAATAAAATTAATTGTAGCTCCAATTTGATTATTTGTAGGTGTAATACCTGTTCCAATACACCAAACTGGTTCATACGCGATTATTAAATTATCAACATCATCAACATCTTTTAAAGCATTTAATACCTGACTACTAATAATTTTTTCTTTATTCTCGCCTTTGTTTTCACCCACACATAAAATTACTTTCAGACCATTTTCTAAACCATTAATAACTTTTTTGTTAATTTCTTCATCAGTTTCCTTATTATATTTTCGACGTTCACTATGCCCTACTATGCTGTAAGAAACGCCTAATTGTTTTGCCTGTTTAGCACTTATTTCACCTGTGTGTGACCCCAAATCATACATCGATATGTCTTGAATTCCAACTTTATATTTATGATTTAAAAAGTATGGAACAAAAATGGACGATGGACATAATACAACATCCTCATCAAAATTATCGATAAAACTTTTAACTTCTTCATAAGTCATATACATTTTTAAATTACCTATTACTAACATTTTTATCACCTTTAATTTTATCTAACATCCTTTTGAAAATATTTTTCTTTGTCTTTTTATTTTTAATTGCTTCTTTATAAACTTTCAAGACATTTTTAGCAAAAGTAGTAGAAGAATAGTTATGACTACTTCCATAAGCATTTAAAGACATTTTATTTAATTTTTCTTTATCAGCTAATAATTCATTAATATAATTGACATATTCTTCATTATTATTAAATAAGTAGCCATTATAATCATTCTTAATTGGATCTACAAAACTCTCATCATTTATTGCGACAACCGGCAAAGAAGCTGCCATAGCTTCTAATACTGTTAAACCTTGCGTTTCTGTTTTTGAAGCAGTTACAAATAAATCTCCAAGATTATAATATTTTCCAATATCATCCAAAGGAACTTTTCCAGTAAAAAAAACTTTTTTTTCTAATTTTTTTTCTTTAACTAATTTTTCTAAATTTTCACGTTCGGGACCATCACCAACAACAATTAAATTACAATTAGGATTGTTTTTAATAATTTTTATATGATTATTTATTAAAACATCAACGCTTTTTTCTAATCCTAACCTTCCAACAAACAATAAATTTTTATCATCTTTTTTTATTCCTATTTTTTCTTTTAAATTATCTATTATTTTATCATCATATTTTTTACTATATTTTTTCACTTCAATACCTGTTGGAATAATATGAACATTTTTCTTAACTTTGTACTTTTCTTTAAATAAATCATAAGTTTTTTTGGTCGGAACTATTAATTCTTTAGCCGTAGTATCGCAATAAAATAAAGTTAAGTGTTCCACCACCTTTTTACCAGTGTTTTTAAAATAACCTTTCGTTATATAATGAATATAATCTTCATACATCGTATGATATGTATGAACTAAAGGAATATTATATTGCTTAGCTATAATTCTTGAAAATGTTCCAATCCCAAATTCAGTTTGTGAATGAATAACATCTAAATCCCAACTTTTAATTGTTTTAAGTGCTCTAGCTGGATAAACACTTGTTAATCGATAATCAAATATTCCAATTGGAACACCTGGGATTCTTAATACTCGATCCTCTTTGATATATTTCATATTATCTGGATTAACAGTAACAATATAAACTTTATGCCCTTGTTTTTCAAGACCCTTTCTTAACATTTCAATACTCGTAGAAACACCATTTATTTGGGGAATATATGTATCAGAAAAAATTCCTATTTTCATAATTAAATCTCCTTTTGTTTAACATTAAATATAATGGCACCTATCATCATAGGAAGATAGTATGTAATAAAACGCCATAGTAACATTAAAGAACTCAATAATGGTTTATCAACATATATATCAAATAGTAAAATAAACAAATATTCTGTTCCACCTATACCACCTGGCAAAGGAACATAACTACTAATAATTGAAATAAAAGAAACCATAATAATAGATGTTATTCCATTAAAACTGGTATAATCACCCAAACTAAACAAAATAGTTAATGGCACAACATATAAACTAATTAAAGCAATACAATTAATAACAATTAATTTAATTAATCTTTTTTTATTTTTTAATAATTGCTTTGAATTATAAATAAAATTATCAATTGTTTCATTTACTTGATTTAAAACTTTCTTTTTGTTTTTAATTAGTTTTAAAAATGTCAATATATTGATAAGACCTTTAACTAATGATTTATCGATTTTCTTACCATAAGATATTAAAAATAAAAATAATAATACTAAAACATTAATTGAGAATCCTAATATTAAAAATACCATAATAAAATCTATTTCGCAAAAATGGAATATAGAATTTAAAACTAAAGTTGTAAAACCAACTAATATAACTGCAATTTGATGAATAATTGACTCTTGTATAATTATATTAGTAGCATTGGAAATAGATATTTTATTCTTTTTTAAGACATATACTTGAAATGGTTGTCCACCACTAGAAAAAGGCGTAATTGCATTGAAGAAAAATGTCATTAATTGTAGCGCAAACGTTTTAGTAAATTTATATTCTTTAAAACAATTAATAATATCATCGGTTATAATGGTTTTTAAAAAAGTATAACTTAAGACAAATAAATAACCTATAAATAACCATTTTATATCTGCATTTAATAATAGTTTTATTATTTCGCTATAATTATCTTTTAAAGAAAAATATAAAACTATTATAGTTAAAATAATAATTAAAATAAAATTAATTAATTTATTTTTCATTTTATTACATCAATACCGGGTAATATTTTGCCTTCTAATAATTCCAAACTTGCACCACCGCCAGTTGAAATATGAGTAAATATATTTTGATATCCAAAATTCTTAATAGCACTAGCAGTATCACCACCACCAGCAATCTTAACAGCTTCAATATTTTTTAATATTTCACAAATGCCTTTAGTACCTTTACTATATTTTTCTTCTTCAAACATACCAACTGGACCATTCCAAATAATAGTTTTACTATTTTCTAAATACTGTTTAAATAATTTAACAGTTTTACTACCAATATCTAATCCTTTTTCTTCTTTAGTAATATCGGTTATAAAACATTCCTTTTTATCTGTAACAATATCAATTGGTAAAATTATCTTATTACTGTATTCTTTCAATATTTTCTTACAAAAATCAATATTTTCTTCATCTAATAAAGAAGATCCAATCTCTACATTACTAGCTTTTAAAAATGTAAAAGCCATTCCACCACCAATTAAGATATAATCAGCAATATTTACTAAATTTTCAATAACGCCTATTTTATCACTTACTTTAGCTCCTCCTAAAATAACTGTAAACGGTTTTTGAGGGTTATTAATTGCTGGTAATAAATTATTTAATTCTTTTTCGATTAAAAATCCAACTCCACTTTCTAAATTACTAGCAATCCCCACATTAGATGCATGAGCCCGATGAGCCGTTCCAAAAGCATCATTAATGTATAAATCACCTAAAGAAGCCCAATATTTACCTAATTCTAAATCATTTTTACTTTCTTTTTTATCAGGTAAATCCTCAAATCTTGTATTTTCTATTAATAATACATCACCATTGTTCATATTATTAATGGCATTTTCTAATTCAATTCCTCTTGTATTTGGTATAAATATTACTTTTTTATTTAATAATTCACTTAATCTAACACTTACTGGTTTTAAAGTGTTTTTTATTTTATCGCTTTCTTCTTTAATTCTTCCTAAGTGACTTAATAATATTACTTTAGCATTATGTTCTATAGCATAATTAATAGTTTTCAAACTTTCTTTTATTCTTGTATCATCAGTAATTATACCATCCTTAATTGGTACATTAAAATCTACTCTTATTAATACTTTTTTTTCGTTTAAATCAAAATCTCTTATTGTTTTCATAAAATTCCTTTCTTATTGTAATTCATATGGTTCTTGAGCAGTACCTTTACCCCCGGAGAAGGTTAAGGTTGAAGTTCCTGATTTTAGATATATGGTTGGACGAACGCCGCGCGCGAAGGAAGGGTAGGAGGTGCTGAGTTTGCCATCGCTGTCCACATTACGAACGTCAGACGAAATATAGCGATTCATTGTCCAATACCAGTTTGATACAGTTGGATTCTCGATAGTATTCACATCGACAAATGTTTTTGTACTTGATGTACTTAAGTCAATGTCATTTCCACTAAACATCTCACCGACTGTTGGTAATCCAACATTAGCAATTATTGTTGTTGCCTGTGGTACTGTATAACTGTCACCAGCTTCATACAATCCTACTCCATATGTTCCTTCTGTTATATATTTTCTATCAACATTTCCTACACCATATATTGACTCTGTTATATCTTGACTACCAATATTTATTATGAATGAATTTAGGACATTTGTATATATTAAATCACTTGTTGTTATATCATCACTAGTATTATTTGCCCAAGCACTTGTTGTTGGAAGTAATCCATTTAGCACTACTTTGATTCGATTATTTGCTATATCTTTACTTACTACCCTAAATGTACATTTATTATCACTTCCACATGCATTATCTGTTCCATTATATGGTACATTAATATATTCTCCTACTTGAACATCATTCGTATTTGCTGCTTTTGTTCCTACCTTATAATTTGAAGTTAGAGTACCATCGCCTTCTATGATATTCACATCAAAAATTTTTATAACCGCACGAACGCCATAGCTCATAGAAACGGAGCCGTTGTAGTCAAGTGGTTGAGTGCTGAACGCGACACTAACGTCAGACGAAGTATAACGATTTCCTAGCCAAAAATCATCCTCAATATATAAATAAGAATTGTATCCTTCTGAATTTTCTCCTGCTCTAGTATATTGCGTTCCATCTAATAAACCAACTTTTTTAATTGTTGTTATTTCATCTACATCAGTATATATTCCAACATTAAACGTACTATCTAATATATTATTTTGAATACTACTATCCAAACTATTATAAAAATAATCATTTAACCATGTATTGATATAACTTGCATTATATTCTGTTTCAGTATCCCATACCGCACTAGCTGGTTGAATTGCCGTTAATGGTTGTTGACTTATTAATGTTAATGTATTAGCTTCGGTATCAAATTCGATTATTCGCCAATGATGACCACCATACCACAAATGATTGTTAGCTACTTCTTCATTCGTCCCTTTATAATAATATATATTCGGATTAGTATCATCCTTTAATAATCCAACTGTGTTAGATTCATTATATTGTGATAATAATTCTTCAATTAAACTTTTAAAGACGATTAATTCATAACTGAAAGTATTATCAGTATTCCTTGTTACTTTTACCACATCTTTATTATTAAAAGCTTCATCATCATTAGGATTTAAAGTATCAATATCTATGTATTGAGAATTTATTAAATCTAAAACATAAATATATTCACTACTACCAACATTATCAAGCGAACTATAATCATCATAATTAGCTAACAAATAATTTTCAGCTGCCATATATATACTATTCAAAGCTTCATTTTTTTTGTTTTCTTCACTTTTTTTTATTATATTATTAATTGAAGGCACGGCAATTAATGCCATTAAAGCCATTATTATAATAATAGCTATTAATTCAACCAGCGTAAATGCTTTCTTCATATTCTCACCATATTAATTATAAAACATTTTTATAAATTAAGCAACTTTATTAATTTAAAAAGAAATCAAAACTATTGATTTCTTTCATTTAAGTATTTAGCTGTTCGAACCATCTGATGCGAATAACCCATTTCATTATCATACCAAGCTACTACTTTAACTAATTGTTTGCCATCAACTTCTAAAACATCAGTTAATAATCCATCAACTAAAGCACCACAAGATGAACCGATAATATCGCTAGATACAACAGGATCAAATGTAAATTTTAAAGTTTCATTACAATTATTCATTAAAACTGTATTGATTTCTTCAACTGTAACATTTCTACCTAATTCTAAAGTTAAATCAACTACTGAACCGGTTGGCGTTGGAACTCTTAATGCACTACCATCTAATTTACCTTTCAAAGATGGTATTACTAAACCTAAAGCTGATGCTGCTCCAGTACTAGAAGGAATAATATTCATTGCCCCAGCGCGGCCACGGCGTGCTTTAATACCTTTCTTATGAGCAACATCTAATATAACTTGATCATTAGTATAAGCATGAACAGTCGTCATATAACCTTTGACAATACCAAATTCATTATTTATAACATTAGCTACTGGGGCTAAACAATTAGTAGTACAAGATGCTGCTGAAATAATTTGTTCACTACCATCTAATGTTTCATGATTAACATTGTATACAATTGTTTTCATTTCGCCTTTACCAGGCGCAGAAATAATTACGTGTTTAGCGCCAGCTTCAATATGTTTATGAGCATCTTCATATTTAACAAACTTACCAGTACATTCAAATACTTGATCTATGCCTAATTCACCCCAAGGTAAATTAACAGGATCCATTTCTTTAAATATTTTAATTTTGCGATTACCAATAATAATATTTTCCTCATCAAAAGTAATTTCATCTACTTTATAATTACGATGATTTGTATCATATTTTAATAAATATGCGATCTGTTCAGGATCAGTTAAATCATTAATCGCTACTACCTCAATATTAGGATCTTCCTCCATTATTCTAAAAACTAATCTTCCAATTCTTCCAAATCCATTAATTGCTACTTTCATTCTATCACCCTTTCTAATGGAAGCTACTTCCACCAATAAATTCTCTTAAAACAGATGCTTTCGGAACATCATCAGAGGGAATTGGTAAAAAGTTTCTTAAAAAATTAATTAATCTTATTGCTTCTGGATAAACTTCATCATCTTCATGAACTGAAAATAATAAAGGCTCCGCATATACTTTTAAAACACCTAATTCGTATATCAACGCCGAGTTAATAATAACATCCGCTTCATTTTGAAATGGAAAAATATATTGTTCTTCGCCTTCTAATATATTCTTCCACAAACTTAATGTTTCAGCAGCTGTTCTACCGCGATATTTATTATCTCTAATAATTCTTCTTAGTCTTCTCGTGTCAGATGTATGAATTCGATTATGATTATCAATATTCAACTGAGTTAAAGGACTAATATAAATTTTAAATTTATTACTATCATCAACGGCCATTGTAAGTTCCGGATTTAAAGCATGTAATCCTTCTATAATTATAATATCATTTTCTCCTAATTGCAATGTTTTACCATTATATTCTCTTTTGCCAATTACAAAATTAAACTCGGGTAATTCTACTTTATCACCGTCTAATAATTTAAGTAAATGTTTATTAAATAAATTAATATCTACAGCTTTAATCGTTTCAAAATCATATTCGCCATTAGGTTTTTTAGGAGTATCAACACGATTGACAAAATAATCATCTATGGAAATACTGTGCGTTTTAAAACCTCGGGCTTTTAAATAAACAGATAATTTACGGGCTGTTGTCGTTTTACCACTTGAAGAAGGCCCAGCTAATAAAACTATTTTTACCTTTCCTTTCTTATTATAAATCATATCAGCAACTTTAGCTAACTGACTATTATAATTTGCTTCTGCCAGTTGAATAACCTCATTATAATCACCAATAGAAACTATTTTATTTAGATCAGCTACATTAGATATACCAAGTGTTTTCCCCATATTAGTATAATCCAAAAAACTATCAAATACAAGTTTACGATGTATATAATCTTGAGTATATTTTGGTTGATAAATTGATGGATAGCTTAATACAATCCCATTATCTTTAATATAAGTTAATTTAAAATCCTTTAAAACTGAAGTACTATAAGGCATTTCACTGAAAAAATAGTCATAATATTCATCTAAGCGATATAAATTAACATAAGTGTTGCTTATATACTTAAGGACTTCAACTTTATCATCTTGTTTTTTTCTTTTAAAAAATTGCATAGCATCTTTCCTTGAAACACTTAATTTAACAAAATTATAATCTTGTTTAACTATTTCAAGCATCTTATCTGTTATTTTAGCAATTATGTCTTTATTAATTTCTTTATTAACAATTTCACAATATACGCCTTTATCAATCGAATGTTGTATAATAACCTCCGCATCATTTCCTAATACTTTCTTAACGGCCACAATAAGTAAAAAATGAACACCATGAGAATAAACTGTATGACCTAAAACTGAACTACGGTCATAGAAATCTATCGCACATTTTTTAGTTATTTTATAAGACAATTCCTCAACAACATTATCAATTTTTGCTACTAAAATAGGAAAATCAAATTCATTTTGAAAACTATTAGCTATTTCTAATAATGTAGTGTTTTCTGGAAATTCACGTGTAATCTTATTTTTGTACTCAATTTTTATCATTTTTTCCATTATCTCATCCCTTTATTCTTTATTCATTATATCAAAAAAAAAAAAAAATGTCATTCTTTTTCTTGAATAATTTCTTTAGTTATTACCTATTATATTAAATAGGAGATGATTTTATGCTTATACCAACAGTTATTGAAAAAACTAGTAATAGTGAACGAGCTTATGATATTTATTCAAGATTACTTAAAGATCGTATTATAATTCTAACTGGCGAAATTGATGATAATAGCGCTAATATAGTTGTGGCACAACTATTATACTTAGATAGTATCAACCATGACGATATTAGCTTATACATAAATAGCCCAGGCGGTAGTATTACCTCTGGGATGGCTATTTATGATACAATGAATTTTATTAAAAGTGAAGTTTGCACTATTTGTATAGGAATGGCCGCATCAATGGGAGCATTTTTATTATCTAGTGGGCAAAAAGGTAAAAGATTTTGTCTACCAAATAGTGAAGTTATGATTCACCAACCTTTAGGAGGAGCAAGTGGGCAAGCAACAGAAATTAAAATAGCAGCAGAACATATATTAAAAATTAAAAACAAATTAAATAAGATTTTAGCTTCTAATACTAATAAAGATATCAATACAATTGAAATAGATACAGAACGTGATAATTATCTATCCGCACAAGAAGCACTTAATTATGGAATTGTTGACAAAATATTAGAGAAGAGTTAAACTTCTCTATTTTTTTCATAATATTTTTGTCCTAACTCAACTAATCTTTTAGTCATTCCACCACCAACGGTTCCGTTTAAACGAGAGCTTTGGTCGGCTCCTAAGGTAATTCCTAGTTCGCGAGCTATTTCATACTTTAAATTTTCTAAAGCTTGTTTCGATCCAGGTACTATTAATTTATTCATTTTATCACCACCTTACATTATTATTATGGATTAAAAATAATAATATATATGTGGTAAAAAAAGTAGATAGCAGATTTGCTATCTATTTTAATTATTTAGCTTGGTAACCACCTAAGTGTTGTTGTCCCATTTGAACTAATCTCTTAGTGATTTCTCCACCTACTGTACCGTTAGCACGGCTTGTAGCATCTGGTCCTAAGTTAACACCAAATTCACTAGCGATTTCATATTTCATTTTGTCGATAGCTTGTTTAGCTCCTGGTACTACTAATTTAGATGTAGATTTATTCATATATTCTCACCTCCTGTACACTTATAATTTGTGCACAAAAGATAAAAATATAAGTGGTAAAAAATGGTTTATAATAAATCGTTATAATTATTAGTATAATTTGTTATAACTTCAATATTATTAATACATTCTTCAATTAAAGATTGATATTCAAATTGTTCATATTCTAAACATTTCTCTAATTTTGGGTTAATTACAGGATGTTTCGGCACAAATATTGTACAACAATCTTCAAATGGTAAAATACTAGTTTCATAA
The DNA here is from genome assembly GCA_944332695.1 of uncultured Bacilli bacterium. GTDB lineage: Bacteria > Bacillota_I > Bacilli_A > RF39 > UBA660 > Faecisoma. Next base: position 8,422 of record CALVKL010000009.1, on the reverse strand, counting down.
GTGCCAATTTTTTTAGCAATGTTAATAATTTCTAGCTTATCTAAACAAGCTACAGGTCTAATTATCGGAAAATTGGTTACACTATTAATAACATTAATACTAGTTAATGTTTGACTAGCAACTTGACCAATATTTTCACCATTAATAATTACTTTATATTTTTTATCAATACTAGTAGCAATCCGATACATCATTCTTCTTAAAATTGTTATATTATATTCACTAGGAACATTTTTATATATTTGTTCTTGTAATTTTGTAAATGGCACTACTAATAATCTTATATTACCCGAATATTCATTTAAAATACTTGCCAATTTAATAACTTTATTTTTAGCTTCTAAACTAGTATGAGGTGGCGAATCAAAATATAAACAATCAATATCTATTCCTCTTTTTAATGCTAAATATCCTGCTACTGGGGAATCAATTCCACCAGATAACATCAGCAATCCTTTTCCTTGAATCCCTACCGGATAACCACCACTACCCTTAATTTCATTTAAATAAATATAAGTTTCTTCTCTTATTTCAATATGAATAGTTATATCAGGATTATGAACGTCAACTGTACAAACAAAATTTTTCAAAATAAAAGAACCTATTATATTATTAAAATCCATCGACTTAATTGAAAAGTCTTTATTAGCTCGTTTAGTTTCTACTTTAAATGTTTTAAATGAAACTTCTTTTAAAATTTTTAAAATACTTTCTTTTATTTCATCTATATTATTATTTACTTGATAAGCTATTACTATTCCTTGTAATCCAAAAATTTTAGTTAATTTTTTACTAACTAAATCAATATTATCAGTTAAAATATACATTCGATCTCTTTTTTTTATTATTTTAGCGTCAATTATTTTTTTTATATTATCGTTTAGCTTATTAATAAATTGATTTCTATTTCCTTTTTTAGTTGTTAATTCACCATATTTAATTAATATTAACTTTTGCATACTTCATCACCTTTTATATATAAAATAATATCTTTATACCAAAAACATTAAAGATTAAAATATATATAATTTATCTTTAATGTTTCTCGGGATTATAACTTAAAACATAGATTTTATTTTCATCTAAAATGCTATCCTCAACAAGATGACATTGACTATCAGTCATAATTTTTAGTAATTTTCCTATTTTTTTATAATATCTGATTACACGTTTTGTATATAACGAATCTTTTCCACCACAATATCCAATCGTAAATGTTCCACCAGAACAAATTCTAGCCAAATAAATTAATTGATTTGAATAAATACCATTAATAATTAAATGTCCTTGTAAATCACAAGTGCATGGCTTAGTGCTACATGAATCACCAATCGGTTCAATTATCTTTTTTGTTAAAAAATCTCCAGTTAACAAACTTTCATCCTCGACAACTTCAAAAATATCACTTTTACCACTCAAATATCCATTATTCATTAAATATAAATCAAATTGTTCTTTATTTTTTTTAAGATTTGCCAACCAAGCCAGAAATTCTTCTTCATCAAATTTTATCTTATTTTGTTTTAACAATTCAAACAGTTCTTTTTGATAAAAATCTTCGCCAATTTCTAAAATTTGTTTAGCTTTTCCTAATTCATATTCTTTTTCTAACAAATATCTTTTAATAAGATTTTCTGTCATTTTTCCTCCAATCTTAGACAAAAAAAATGTCCTAAATACGACACTAAAATAATTCTACCACATATTTAATTTTATGTCAAACCAAGCCGATATTTGCAAACAAAAATTTATAAATTATTCATACTATATGATATCTTTTATTATGTAGTGTGAATAAACAATAAAAAAAAGAAGTAAATATATTCTTTACTTCTAATTGTATTTTAATTACTAATAATTACAAACAACTATTTAATCAATTACTCATAAAATTTAAGTAATTTATTATATATTCCTGGTTCAATTTCATTTAAACAATTAATAGTTGTTTCTAATGATTTTTGATATTCACCTTTATAAAATAAAACTTCTGAATATGTTAGGTGCTTATTAGTTTCATTAATAACACGATATCTATTACCATATACTATAGCCATTTCAGCAAACATAGCTGTTTTAATTAATTCTTTAGTTGCGCCAAATAATTTTAAAACTAAATCACGCGCAGTATCTACCCTCGTATTTAAAACACTAATCGTAATTGGCTTTTTTTCTAATTCAACTACAATATCTTTAATTGCACAAGAAGCTTCATCTAATTGAACATAATAGTACTTAGGAATAACCGGAAAATTATATTCCCGCATTTTAGATTTTGCATCTTTTAATATTGTTTTGATTTCTTCTAATTGTTGTCTTGCTCTTACTTCATCTTCCTTCATGCTACCTAAAGCATCTAAAGAATTATTTAACCTTTCTTCAATATTATTTAATTTTAAAGATAAACCTTCAATTTCTTTAATAAGTTTAGAATACGCAAAAGCATTATTACTAGTATGTGTTTTCAAAATATTGTAATCATCATTTAAAATTTTTAACTCTTTTTTCACTTCATTTAATATGTTGATATCTCCGTCAGATAAATTATATATATTTTTTATATCATCTATTTGACTAAAAATATCATTTACTAAATCATTTATTTTATTTTTTTTGTTGAAAAACGACTCATCTAATTCATCGTAAACTCGACGATTAGATTTTTCTTTTTCAAAATCATTAAATACCGAATCAAAATAATCTAGTAAAACTTTTAATTCAAATAAATTATCTTCTAAATTTAATATTTTAGTTCTATCGAGAATATCATTCAATTTTTTATTGGCTTCTTCAACATTATAATCGATGTTTAAATAGTCTAAAGGATATCCATCACTAACCATTTCTTTGTATGCTATCATTAATTCATCTATTTTTTTAGGAATCACATTGGTAGCCATTAATACAATTGAAGGCACTTCATCAATTACGATTTGCATATGTTTTAACATTTCATCTATTGATTTAATTATTTTAGTAACTTCGGTATATTCATTGTTTTCCATCATTATTTCAAAAGCTTCAAATCGTTTTGAAATATTTTCAAATTGCAAAACAATCGAATCGGAAACTTCACCATATTCTACTTTGTTATTATTAAACTTATCAAATAATTCACGATATAAAGCTTTAAACTTAATAATAATTGATCTATTTCTTTCCTCACTAGATGTTATTTCTTTAATTTCATCTAACAAAATATCCGTGTTTGTTTTTACTTTATATATTTCCATTTCCAATTTAGCTATTTTAAAAACTGTCGTTTTATAATCTTGTTGTTTTAAAGAATAATCAGCTTCTAAAATCATATCTGTTATTTTAGGAATTTGAATAGCCCTAATATCTTTAAACCTTTCTTCCCAATTGTTCAAACTAGCATCTAATTTATCGTTTTTTAAAAATGTTTTTATTTTTGAAATTTCTAAGCTAATAGGCGTGCTATCAATAATGTTTTTTTCAACTTCTAATTTATCAAGCGTTCTTTTAAATTTTTGTGTTTGTCTATTTTGAATTAAATTTAAAACAATAACAATAATGATAACAGTAACTATGTATATTCCCACAACAGTTAATGCCAATTCCATAATATCACCTACCATTCTAAGATAAAATTATAATAATTAAAAATGTTGCATATATTCCCGAAATTAAACCAACAATAAAACTCAATAATAAAGAATCAACAAAAGCAGCTTTGCTATTTTTTTCTTTAACTAAATTTTCTAAATTTGAAAGATTTTCTCCACCAGTTTTATCGGAATCTTGAAAAATTGGTTCTGTTTCCTCAATAATTTCTTCAGCCACTGGTGGTTCTGAAACTAAAAATGTTTGTTTAGCTGAAATTTCAGGACTTGCAATTGCCGGTTCATTTGATTCCTTTGCTGTTGGCATTTCAATCTCAGTATTTTCCGTTAAAAGATCTTGATGTTCTAAAATTTGATTACTATTATCATAAACATCAAGCATGATTCTTACCACACCATTTTCATTTTTCGCTCTAACATAATTTTTACCTTCTATTTGAAAACTAGTAATAGCTTCTAAATTTAGTGGCGTTTTAGCCATGACTTCATCAAAATATTCTAACAAATTTAAAATATTCTTATTAACTACATCATCTTTGAAATCTAATTCTTTCATATTGATTAATAAATCTTTATGAGAATTAATATAACGATTAATCGCACTAATATCATCAAGCAATTGTTGTATATTTTTATATTCACCGAGATTAATACTATTTCTTAAAACAGACATAATATATTCTATTAAAACAACTTCAACTTTAGTAGCTTCTTTTACTTCAAATTTTAAGTTTAACGCTAATCCTTCTATTTTACTTAAATCTAAACTAATTATTTCATCTTGATTTTTTAAAATTATAAATGAACCATTGTTTAACTTAATTAAACCAATAGTATCAAAAATATTACCTTTATATATTATTTTACTAGGTAGCATACTATCACCATTACCATTGTAGCACATTTTTCGACAAATTACTATACTAATTTTTATTGCACTTAAAAAAAAAAGATGTTATCATATTTAAGAGGTGTGGTATGAAAATAAAGTTCTTACTAAAATCATTTAGAGTAACAACAATTAAAACACTATATAATACAATAAAAAAAGTCAAAAAACAAAGCACTAAAAAATTTATTATATTTGATATGATTGCCTGTGCTTTTAAATATCAAGCAGCATTTTCTGATTATCTCGAATTTGAATTTTATCTATTAAATACTAAACAAAGAAAAACATATTTAACCAACGGAAAGAACAATCAATTAGTTAAAATGTTTAATAATAAAAAATATTGGCACATTCTTGACAACAAAAATGAATTTAACGACTATTTTAAAAAATATTTAAAACGCGATTATCTAAACCCTAACTTTACAAAAGAACAATTAAGTATTTTTTTAAAAGGAAAAAGTAAGATTATTGCCAAACCAATCAATGGTGTTGGGGGGAAGGGAATCAAAATACTTGATGCTAAAGAAGATATATTTAACAAATATAATAATCACTTATTAGAAGAAGTCATTTCTCAACATCCACAACTATCTAAATTATATAATCAATCAATTAACTCAATTAGGATGTTTACCTTTTTTGATGGTAAAAATTCTTATCTATTACAATCAATTTTAAAAATAGGGAATGGTAATTTTGTAGATAATTTTTCTTCAGGTGGAATGTATGCTTTCTTAAATGAAGAAGGTGTCGTTATAACTCCTGCAATCGATAAAAACGATAATATCTATGGAGTTCATCCTATCAGCAAAAAACAAATTTTAAACTTTCAAGTACCACAATTTGAACAAGCTAAAAAATTAGTTCTAAAAGCTACAAAAGAATTAGAAGAAATTAAGTATATTGGCTGGGATGTAGCCATAAGTAAAGATGGACCTTGTATAATTGAAGGAAACAGTTTTCCGGGTATTTTTCAAATAAAACCACGATTTAGTAAAGATAAAATAGGTATTTTACCTAAATACGAAAAAATTATGAAAATAAAATTATAGGTATTGACTTATACAAAAAAACATAATATAATACTGTTGCATCTAAGCAGCGTTAGTATGAAATTTTTAACGTGTTTATTACCTTTAGGGGTAATCATTGCAAAAGCTGCACAGCGATGATTAATTAAATTAAACACCCTAATAATTGGCATATTGACCTTTTAGATTATAAAGAAAGGAGTGAATTTTAGATGGCAAGATACACAGGAAGTACTAACCGCGTTTCAAGACGTTTAGGTTTTTCTACTTTAGAAAATGGAAAAGAATTAGCTAAAAAACCTTATGCCCCAGGACAACATGGAAATAAAAAAGCTAAAAAATTATCTAACTACGGTGTACAACTACAAGAAAAACAAAAAGTTAGATTTATGTATGGTTTAAGTGAAAAACAATTTAAATCTACTTTCGAAAAAGCCGGAAAAATGAAAGGTATTCATGGCGATAATCTATTTAAATTATTAGAAAGTCGATTAGACAATTTAGTTTATCGTTTAGGTTTTTCTACAACTAGACGTGGAGCTAGACAATTAGTTAATCATGGACATATAACTGTTAATGGTAAAAAAGTTGATATTCCTTCATATACTTGTAAACCAGGTGATATAATTGCAGTTAAAGATAATGCTAAAGATATGGTTATTATTAAAACTTCTTTAGAATCTTTATTAAAAAGAGCTGAATATATTACTTATGATGAAAACAAAATGGCTGGAACTTATGTTAGATATCCAGAAAGAAGCGAATTAAATGCTGATATCAACGAATCATTAATCATCGAATACTATAATAGATAGTCAATTGACTATCTATTATTTTTGTATATTATTAATTTGCAATTATTTTTTATCTTAATTAGTGTTTTTATCAACTAAATAATATTATTAGATACATATTGTCAATAGTTTTTAAAAAACAAATAAAAACGGTTTTTCAATTTCTCTACCAAACCGTTTTTTATTATAGTTATTCATGCTTTTGTTCTTATTTTATCATATTTTATATCTTATATCCCATACGGACTTGACCAAGTGCCATTACCTTGAGTAATGGTGACATCAGAGTTGACTACTATAACTGCACGGAGCCCGAACGTTCTCGAAATTGAACTGAAGATGGCGGTTCCACCACCGTTGCCGACATTCCAAACGTTAGAACTACTTGTATATGGTGTCATTGTCCAATAACCGCTTGCATTATTATAATGACTTGTTTCTGTATATCCTTGAGTTAAAATACTACTACTTTGACTTGATAGCATTTCTCCTGCTCTTATTAACCCAACCGTGGCATTTACTGTTCTTGCAGGATTTGTTTCTTCTAAGGAGATTTTATAATTATCACCATCGCTAAAGTTATTTTGATACCACGGATAATTTGTCACTAATTTATTTCTATTTGCAGTATCACTTTCTACTACTAACCAATTTAATACATCTGTATTTAATTTTTGACCAATTCCACTTTCTAGTGTAAATGTATTATCATCACCATATGCCATTGTATATGGTGTCCCTTCGGTTTCTTCATAGTAGTCATCTAACATTAATTTAGTATTTCCATTATTATCGATACTTACTACGCGATATTTCTTTCCGGCAAATAATACATATTCGCCACTTATGGCTTTTTCATTTAGTTTTCCAGTTATATTTATATCATATTTTTCTTCGCTTAAGACATATGGACCATTCTCATTACTCCACGTTTCCCCTATAGTACCATTACCTCCGGTAATAGTGACATCAGAATTGACATTAATAACCGCACGAACGCCATATGTGCTCGAAATTGAACTGAAGGTGGCGGTTCCACCGACGTTGACGCCCCAAGCGATAGAACCATTATATGGTGTTGTTGTCCAATAGTCTTGTTTTATATTTAAATATGATCCTGCCCCACCAGCTAAATTGTATTCGTCTAATGTTATCAAGCCAACTTTTGCTTTTGTTGTTGATAAATTATTAGTACACGTTGTTTCTGCACTTGTGCTACTTGATGTTGCATTAATACACCATGTTTGTTCTGTTATAATATCATTTCCCTTTAAGTTGTTATAAAAATAATCATTTAACCATTCTTTAATATGAATTGCATTCCCACTGGAATAATCGGTATTATATGATATTGCTGTTATATTTTCTTCTGTTATCATTCTTATTGTTCCATCTGCGTTTATTCCCATTATTCGCCATAAAAAACCTGAATACCATATATAATTTGTCGTTGGATGTTCAGATATTCCATTTTCTCCATATCTATCTGGTTCTTGAATAACATTTGATTTTAAATAACATCCGCCCATATATTGATAAGTGGTTCCATCGGTTTTACAAGTGTTATTGTCATAAACTAACGATTCAGCCATTTCTGATATAGTAGGTGGCAAATTACAAAAACTATCATATTCAAAAATATATTGACTATATTTACTATCCCAATAATATAAAACACATCCTGATAATTCTTGATTGTCGACAGGATTTATTATTTCAGAGTCTAAAAAACCTTTTTTTTGAAGTTCGTTTAAATAAAGTGGTTTTTTATATGTCGAATAACCAATATCATATTCAACACTATACCTATATGCCGCTTGTTCAATCGTTTCAATCGTTCTTTCTAAGGCTTCTTCTTGGCTCTTTTTTATTGAATTATCTATAATTGGAAATGTTATTAAAGCTATTATAGCTAATATTATCAATACTCCTAATAATTCTACTAAAGTAAAACCTCCTGTTGTCAACTTAAAGTTTTTTCTCTTGTTTTTTAATATTTTCATCATATGATCACGTATAATCAATCTTATAGAAATATTAATCTATTAGATTGATCCCTTTCTATTATATTTTTTTGATATATTATAACTTCTAGATGTATAATATATCTCGCACTGT
>CALVKL010000008.1 GCA_944332695.1 uncultured Bacilli bacterium | reverse complement strand
TAATATATCAAAAAAATATAATAGAAAGGGATCAATCTAATAGATTAATATTTCTATAAGATTGATTATACGTGATAATGATGATTAAAAATAAAGAAATTAAAAAATTAATTTTAGTAGAAATTATATTTTTAATTATTACAATTATATTTAGTTTTTTTATAGCCAATGTCATTAATAATAACTACAAACAAAAAATAATTAATAATAATAGTTATATTGTTGGTAGTTTAATAAAAAAATATCCTAACTTAGAAGATGATATTATCTCTAGCATTGTTTTAAAAGAAAATTATGAATTAGGCAACAGCATTTTAGAAAAATATCAATTAAATAATGTTGATTATGTCAATTATGATAATTATTTAATTTTAATATCAGTTATCGTTGTTTATTTAGTTTTAGCGCTTATTAATTTTATTTTTATTTATAATATCTATAAAAAAATTCAAAAAATAGATCAATATATGAATAATATTTTGAATGGTGATTATTCACTTAATATCAAAGAATATTGTGAAGGAGACATCAGTAATTTAAAAAATGATATTTATAAAATGACTGTTAAATTAAAAGAACAAAGTGAACTATTAATTAAAGACAAAAAATATTTAGAAGAAGTTTTAGAAGATATATCCCATCAAATTAAAACACCTTTAACCAGTATGTATATGATTAATGATATTTTAAGTAATGAAAAAGATGAAAAAATAAGAAAAGAGTTTTTACTTAAAAATAAAAATCAAATTGAGAGAATTGAATGGTTAGTAATTAGTTTACTTAAAATGTCGAAACTTGATAGTGGAACCGTTAAGTTAAAAAAAGAAAAAATTAAAGTTAAAGATTTAATTAATAAAGCAATCGAACCAATTAAAGTATCTTTAGATTTAAAGTCGATCGATTTAGATTTGAATTTATCTAATGATACTATTTTAGTTGATATTAATTGGACTAAAGAAGCTATATTAAATATTATTAAAAATGCTTATGAACATACTAAAGATAAGATTACTATTACTTCTAAAAATAATCCTCTTTATTTAGAAATAAAAATAACGGATAATGGCAAAGGGATAGCTAAAAAAGATTTAAAACATATTTTTGAAAGATTTTATAAAGGTAGTGATAATAAAGATAGTATTGGAATTGGACTTAATATGTCGAAAAAGATTATTAATTTAGAGCAGGGAATAATCGAAGTTGAGACAAAAGAAAATGTTGGTAGTACTTTTATAATCAAATTATATAAAAATAATATATAAGTAATGAAACACAGTTTTACAAATTGATTTAGTATTTTCATTGCTAAAAATATTTACGAATGTTATAATAAATATAGATAAAATAATTAATATGAATAAACGGTAGTTGACAGATAAATTAATTTATAGTAAAATGTATGTAGATGAGGAAATCTCATATAATAAAAAGAGATACATTTAATATTCGCGTGTTAGATGTTCTCTCTATAGGTTTTTTATAAAGAAAACACCGTCTCAAAAGTTGAGTTGGTGTTTTCTTTTAAGGCTAGTCTTTTTTAATGACTAGAATTGTATAAAATACAATAGTTATAAAAATAACTACTAATTCCAATTGAATTAGACCTTTCTCTAAAATTAGTAATCATAGAGTCCACCTCCCTTATATATAAGAGAGTAAAACACCTAACTATCAAATATATTTCTATATTAATTATAAGTTAATCACAAACAAAAGTCAACTACAAATTAACATATTATGACTAATTTGTCACTAAAATAGTCATTTGATTGTAATAATTGTTTAATATAATTATCTTGGAAGGAGAAAAAGTATGGAAATTTTAAAAGTTGAAAATTTATGCAAAAATTATGGCAAAGGAGAAACCTTAGTTAAAGCCTTAGATAATGTTAGTTTTACCGCTGAAAAAGGAGAATTTATTGCTATCGTTGGTAGTAGTGGTAGTGGTAAATCAACTTTACTACACATTTTAGGTGGTGTTGATCGACCAACTAGTGGTAAAGTTTATGTCGATGGAGTTGATGTTTATAAATTAAATGAAAACAATTTGGCTATTTTCCGTCGTCGTCAAGTTGGTTTGATTTATCAGTTTTATAACTTAATTCCTATTTTAAATGTCAAAGAAAATATTACTTTACCAATTTTATTAGATAATAAAAAACCAGATGAAAAATATTTAGATGAATTAATTGAAACTTTAGGCTTAACTAATCGCGTTAGTCATTTACCTAACGAATTGTCAGGAGGACAACAACAAAGAGTAAGTATTGGTAGAGCATTGATGAATCGTCCAGCTTTACTTTTAGCTGATGAACCAACTGGTAATTTGGATAGTAAAGCTAGTCGTGAGATAGTTGAACTATTAAAATTATCTAATCAAAAATACAAACAAACAATTATTATGATTACCCACGATCATAATTTAGCTTTAAATGCTGATCGAATTATTACTTTAGAAGACGGTAAAATAATTTCTGACGAAAAGGTCAAATAGATGAATATATTAAACAATTTAACAATCAAACATTTAAAGTCAAATAAAAAAAGAACTGTCGTTACAATAATAGGCATTATTTTATCGACAGCTTTAATGGTGGGAATTGGTCTACTTTTTTCAACAGTTCGTGATAATTCATTAAAAATGGTTATCGAAAATAATGGCGATCATCATATTGCAATTGATGTGCCAAAAGATAAGTTGGATTTTGTAGCTAAAAATGATAGTGTTTTAAAATATAAATATAAATCTAGTTTAGGTTATGCTTTATATGAGGGAATAACTAATGAATATAAACCTTATATTCAAGTATTTTCTGCATCAAATGAATACTTATCTGATTTAAAACTAATCGAAGGTAAGTTGCCAACTAATAGTAGTGAAATTGTTATCTCTAATCATTTAAGAACTAATGGCGAAGTTGAAATAAATGTTGGAGATAAAATAACTTTAGATATTGGTGAACGAGTTTCTAATGATGGTGTTTTATTAGAAGATACTCCTTATGCATATGAGCGTGTATGCGACACGAATGGCGTATGTACATTTCATAACACTGAAGAACATTTAATCAACACTAAATCTTATGAATATACCGTAGTTGGTATTGTCGAAAGAGATGTATTAGAAGATTATTCTAGTACTGGATATAGTGCTTTTACTGTTGATGCTGACACCGATGATTTAAAAGTTTATGTAACATTTAAAGATGCTACCAAAACTTATCAAAATACTGATAATTTAGTTAGTAGTTTAGGGTATGATAAAACAATATATGATGATGTTATCTATTGTGATGAGGTCACTTATAATGATAGTTTATTAGGATTTTATGGTGTTACTAATTATAGCAATTTAGTTGATGCTTTAGCTTCACTTATTATCATTATTTTATCTTTAGTTTCTATAGCTTGTATTATTGTTATCTATAATTCTTTTGCAATATCAGTTATGGAAAGAAAAAAACAATTTGGATTATTCTCAAGTATTGGAGCAACTAGAAAGCAATTAAAATATACAGTATTTTTTGAAGCATTTATTGTAGGAATTATTGGTATTCCTCTTGGAGTATTATCGGCTTATTTAGGTATTGGCATCGTTTTAAAAATAGTTAATTACTTATTACCAGATGTCTTTGGCTTTCCTTTAGCTTTAACAACTTATCCACTATTCATTATCATTCCAATTTTATTTATGATCATAACGATAATCATATCAGCTTACTTACCAGCAAAAAGTGCCTCTAAAGTAAGTCCAATTGAAGCAATTAGATTAAATGACGATATTAAAATAAAATCTAAAAAATTAAAAACTACGAAAATAATCACTAAATTATTTGGTGTTGAAGGAGAAATAGCTTATAAAAACATGAAACGTAATAAGAAAAAATATCGTATTACTATTGTTTCTTTATTTATCAGTATTGTTTTATTTATATCCTTTAGTTCATTATTAAAATATGGTCTTGAAGGAGCATATGATTATACGGAATTACCAGAATATGAATATATTATTTATGGCAATAGTAGTGAAGAAAATAAAGATGTTTTAGATAATATTATTAATCAAGTATTAAAGGTTGATGGTGTTAAAGAGTATTCTATTGTTGAGTCGATTGGTTTGTATACTGATTTTAATGTTGATATATTTACTGATGAAGTATTAAATGTTTTAGGTTATACTAAAGAAGATATTGCTTCATCGGATGTTCAAAACGTTCAATTAATCAAATTGAATAAAGAAGCTTATGAAGATTATAAAAAAGAATTAGGCTTAAGTGATGATCGTCCAATTTTATTAAATACTTATAGTACGATTGAATATACAGCTTCTTCTAGAAAACAAATTACAGTTAAACCATATAATAATATTAGTGATTTAAATATTTATTTTTATGATTATACCAATGATGTGCCATATGATACAACATATAATTTAGATAATATTTATATGACTGATGTTTTACCATTTGGCGTTAGTGTTGACTACCCGGAAGTGTTAAAAATTGTTGTTAGTGAGGAATTCTTTGATGAAGTTAATAGTGATATAAATAATCCATCTCGTGATATGGCTGCATTTACTGTTTATTTAACCGCTAATAAATATGATGAAATTGATAAGTTATTAGATAGTGATAGTAATACTAATATCTTAAACGAAAAAGTATCTATTTCAACCGTTAATATTAAAGAAGAAATGAAACTAATCAGTAATGTTATTATTGTAATTAAAATTTTATTATATGGCTTTATCAGTTTAGTTACTTTAATTGGTGTTACTAGTGTTATTAATACTATCAATACTAGTATTGCTTTAAGAAAAAAAGAGTTTGCTGTTTTAAGAAGTATCGGACTTACTCCTCATGGATTTAATAAAATGTTATTATTTGAATGTATCTTATTTGGAGTTAAATCATTATTATATGGTATACCAGTAGCTTTATTAGTGACCGTTTTATTACACTTATCAATGAACGATATTGTTTCATTTGATAGTATTATAATTCCATATAATAGTATTCTAATAGCTATTGTCGGAGTATTTATAATAGTCATAATAAGTATGTGGTATGCAACAAGAAAAATAAAAAAAGATAATATTTTAGATGCAATCAGAGAAGAAAATATTTAATTTCTTCTTTTTTTATAATAATTAATTTGCTATAAAATTTAGTAAATTGCAAAAAAATATAGCTAATAATGCTATATTTTTATAAATATAAATTTTTATTTTTTTATTGTTTTAACGAAATCTTTTTCAACGTTTTCGTTAGGTAAAAGACTATCTTTTAATTGCTTATATTCATTTATTTGGCGTCTTAAATCATTCTTTTTTGCATTTGTATTTTCTTCAATATTTTGATTAATAGCAGTTGTTGTCTTTTTTTCTTCTTGATTGCTTTGATATTGATATTGAATAGCAGTTGCTGCTTGTGACATATTAGTTGCAGCTACTAAGAAACTTAATTTATTAAGAGGTAAGTTAAATGATTTTGCTAAATATAAAGCAGTTAAAGTCACATATAGAAAAGTTGTTTTGACTTTTCCTAACATACTAGATTTAGGATGATTATTATTAACTTCAGCCCTAGTGGCAACAGTTGCTATACAAGTTTCTAATAATAAAGTTGGTAAAATTATAATTGGATTGGTAATTAATAAAGGTATAATTAATCCTAAGGCAAACAATTTATCACTTATTACATCTAGTTTTCTACCATATTCACTAGTAGCATGCCATTTTCTTGCTAAGTAGCCGTCAAAAGCATCAGTTAATCCAAACAATCCTGCTATAATTGTTGCTGATATGAAATTTCCTAATATGCTGGTAGGAATAATGATTAAAGGGGCAACTATTCGTGATTCAGTTAAAATATTAGGGATCCTTTTTTTTAACCTATTAATAAACTTAGGTTCTTCTTTTATTTCTTTTAAATAATCTTGTCTATTTTTAAAAAATTCTTTGATTGTGTTTTTTATTTTCTGCATAGTAATTCTCCTTGAATATGGTTATTATATCATATTTTTAGGTTTTTAGTATAAATATTACTGAAAATTAATATAATTATAATGTATCAATTAATTGATACATTTAGAGAGTTCGTAGGATTACGGCTCTCTTTTTGTTGTTAAAAATGTAAAAATGTGGTAATTTATAATTAAATGTATACAAAATATGTCGAAAAATGGTATAATGTTTAATAGGTGAGGATATGAAAAAGATTATTAATATTATTTTAGTTTTCATATTTTTGTTCGTAAGCTTAATACCACCTATTAAAGCTGAAGAAGTAAGGTATGGTTATGTCTACTCTCATAATGGACTTGGTATTTTAGTAAGAACGGGTGCTGGTACTTCTTATAAGGAAATCGGTGATGGTATAGCCGAAGGAGAACAAGTTAAAATTTTAAGTGAACATAAACCAGATGATGGGACTGATAGTAAGTGTAGCATTTGGTATAAAATTGAATATTTAGAAGTCTCTTCATCAGTAGGGTATGCTTGTGGTGATTTTATCGAAATTATTAATATTCAAACAGAAGAAGAATTTGAAGAAAGTTTAAAAGTTTTCCCTGAAAGTTATCATGATAGCTTAAGATTATTACACACTATTTATCCTAATGCTGTTTTTAAAGCTTATAATACGAGATTAGATTTTAATACAGTTGTTGAAAATGAAGCTGTTTTAGGTCATAGTTTAATATGGGATTCGAACAATTCGCGTGATGGTTTAAAACATATGGATAGTTATAATTATAAAACAAATAAATTTGCTAATAATTATCCTGGCGGTGGTACAAATTGGTATGCTGCTAGTGAAGAAGTGATAGCCTATCATCTTGATCCTAGGAATTTTTTAACTGAAAGCAGAGTATTTATGTTTGAAAGTTTATCTTATAGTTCATCTACGCATACTGAAAATGGGGTCAAAGAAATTTTGGCTGGAAGTTTTATGGATAAAGAAAATATAGATGGTGGGAGTAAAACTTTTTCTAGTGTTATTGTTAGTGCAGGAGCAAAGTATAATATAAGTCCCTATTATCTAGCAAGTCGTATTTTACAAGAAACCGGTTATACTAGAAGTGATTTAGTTAAAGGAGAATATCCTGATTATCCTAAGTTTAATGGCTATTATAATTTCTTTAATTATGGAGCAGGGGGGACTAATGTTGTTTATGATGGTTTAAATTTTGCTTATAAAAAAGGATGGAATTCTGAAGAAAAAGCAATTATTGGCGGAACCAGTTTAATTGGTACTGATTATATTAGCGTAGGGCAAGATACTGGTTATTTTCAAAAATGGGATGTTGTTTGTGATAAATCTGATATAAGTAAATGTAGTTTATATGGTCATCAATATATGCAAAATATAGAAGCCCCTTACAGTGAAGCATATTCAACATATAAAGCTTATAAAGAAATTTTTGATGAAAATTTATATCTTTTACCTTTTATTTTTACTATACCAGTTTATGAAAATATACCAGAAAAAACTATTTATCCAAATGAAAATAATCCAATTAATTATTTAAAAACATTAACAGTTGATGGTAAAAGTGTTACTAATTTTAATAGTTTAAAAACTGAATATACGATTAGTATTCCTGAAACGACAAAATCAATTAAAATAGATGCTACTAAAATAGAAAGTAGTTCTTCAATTAAAGGAACTGGAACTATTTCCATTACTAAAAATGGACAAGTTATTCCGATAACAGTAACAGCTTTAAATGGTGACCAATTAACATATAATATTAAAGTTAATTTGTTAGAAGTTGATGAAAACATTTTAACATTAGATGAAACTATTGCTAATATTAAATCAGGAACTTTTAAAGATGGATATATAACAGGTTTAACCAATGGTAAAACAATATTAGAAGCAATAACCTCTTCAAATGAATTTGCGGAAGTTAAAATTTATGATTTAGATAATAAAGAAGTTGATAGTGGTTCTGTTGGTACTGGTTATAAAGTGACAATTACAGTATTAGAAGAAAGTAAAACATTTGAAGTGATTATTTATGGTGATACTAATGGTGACGCGGAAATAACTGTTTTAGATTTGTTACGAGTTCAAAAAGACATTCTTGGTATTTCAAAGTTATCTGGAGTCCAATCTAAAGCTGCCGATGTAGGAAAAGATGGCAAAATAACTGTTTTGGATTTATTGAAAATTCAAAAAGATATTCTTGATATTTCAGAAATTAAACAATAAAGGAGGTAAAAATGAAAAAAATATATTTGGTATTATTTACGTTATTTTTGAGTTTAATATTTATTAATCATGTTGATGCAGCAACTGCTAATATAAGTGTATCTTCTTCTAAAACACGTGTTATCGTTGGTGACAATGTTACCATAACAATTAAAATTTCATCTTCAGCAAATCTCGGAAGTTGGGATTTTACTGTTGTACCTTCCTCCAATTTAACATTAGTGAAACGAAGTGACGGTTTTGATGGTTTTAAAGTAGCTGATAATGGTGGCGCAGCTACTAAATCTAGAACATACACATTTGTTTTTAAAGCTAAATCTAGTGGAACAGGTAGTGTGAAGATTAATGTTAATGAAGTTTATGAAATGACTAATGATGATACTACGCCTAAAATGACTGTTAAAACTAATAGTACTAGATTTACAATTATGACACAAGCGCAAATAGAAGCTAGTTATAGTAAGAATAATTATTTATCAAAATTAGAAGTTGAAGGTCAAACTTTGACACCAGAATTTAATAAAGATACCTTAGAATATAATTTAGATTTAGAACATGGTACAAAAAGTATTAATGTTATTGCTAATCCTGAAGATTCTAAAGCTAGTATTGATGGTGATGGTGAAATTACTTTATCGCAAGGTATGAATAATATTAAAATAGTTGTAACTGCGGAAAATGGTAGTACGCGAATTTATAAAATAAATGCTAATGTTAAGGAATTAGATCCAATCAACATTACTTTAGAAGGTAAAAACTATTCTGTGATAAGAGAAAAACAATTTTTACCAATTGTTAATAGTAGTTATCAAGAACAAATCATTCAAATTGATGATAAAGATGTTCCCGCTTATTATAGTTCAATTACTGGTTTTACTTTAGTAGCTTTAAAAGATGATATAGGCAATATTAATTTATATATTTATAAAGATGGTAATTACATATTTTATAATGAATTTAATTTTAATCAGTTAAGTATTTATTTGCTAGATATGGATACCTCTTTAATACCTAATGGATATACTGAAAAAGAAATTATGATTGGTGATAAAAGTGTAACTGGTTATGTTCGCGAAGGTTATGAATTTCCTATAATCTATGCTTTAAATATTGAAACTGGAGAAAAAAATTTATATAAATATGATAGTAAAGAAAATACATTGCAAAGAGTTGAAAGTTTTGAATCGAGTAAGGAAAGCTTATATTTTAATATTATTTTAGGTTCATTTGGTTTTACCGCTGTTTCTTATTTATTTTTTATTAATTTATTAAGTAAAAAAAATAAACAGCAACGAGAATTTTTAGAAAAAACGATGCAGATGAATATTAGTGATATTAAAATGAATAAAGATTTATGTGACGAATTATATAAAAACACCATTTTATCAAAAAAACAACTAAAACAAAAAAAGAAAGAAGATAAGAAGTTAGAAAAGACAAAGAAAAAAGAAGAAAAAATTATGAAACGCCAACAAAAAAAGTCTAAAAACAACAAAGATGAGATGGCAGATTTATAATATAGTAAAGGTCAAATCGAAAGATTTGATTTTTTTAATATTATTATTTTTTTTTGACATTTTATTTGGTTCTAAAGTGATACAATTACAAATATATTAAAGTGGGTGAAATTATGAAAAAAATGCATTTAAAACATAGAAAAAAATTTCCTATTTTAAAGTATTTTATATTTATTTTGCTTCTTTTTCTGATTATCAATTTTATTTTTAAGGATATAAAATTAGGAAGTAATGAAAAATTTATTAAACAATTATTACACCAAACTAATAGTCATATTATTAATGATGTAGATAAAAATTTATTTAGTGATTTTGTTAATACTATTAATAATATTGAAATATCACAACCAATAACTATTTTAGATAAAGCATTTGCTTATGAAGATGATAAAGTAACGCAAGCGTTTTCTTATATTCAAAATAATGTTACCCCTAATCCAAGAGTTTATATTTATAGTACACATCCTAACGAAAGTTATTTGGGAAAAAAACTAGAAGGTTATGATTCAGATAATACGGTTGTTTTAGCTTCGATTATGCTACAAAAAAAATTGAATGAAAAAGGTATTGGAACAATTGTAGAAGAAAGAAGTGCTAGTGAGTATATAAAAAACAATAATTTAACATATAATGAAAGTTATAAAGCAACTAGAGTATTTGTTAAAGACAAATTAAAAACTAATGATTTTGATTTGATTATAGATCTACATCGTGACTCGGCTAGTAAAGACAAGACCACAGCAATTATTAATAATGAAAAGTATGCTAAAGTTATGTTTGTTTGTAATATTAACTATAAAAAGAATGTTGCTTTAGCTAAAAAATTAAATGATATTATCGTTAATAAAAATCCTAATTTAACAAGAGGAATTTATAATAAATATATAGATAATTTTAATCAGGATTTAGCTAGTAATATTCTTTTAATAGAATTAGGTGGTAATTATAATGAAATTAATGAAGTTATGCTAACAATCGATGTTTTAGCTGACGCAATAAAGGAGCTATTAAATGAAAAAAGTTAAATTAAGAACTCAAGTATTTCGAATTAGTTTTATTATCTTATTTGCCGTTTTTATTACTATTTTTATGAGTAATAAATATGGTTATTACGAATATCGTAAACATGAACAAGTGACTTTAACTCAAGAGCAAATTAAGCAATTTGAACAAGATATTAAGGATGGTAAGAATGTTGAATTAGAAAATTATTTATCTAATACCAATAAAAATTATCAAACTAATTTTTCGCAAATAGGATTAAATTTATCCAATACTATCGCTGATACAATTAAAAATGGCGTTGATGCTTTTTTTAAATATTTCAGTAAATTCGTTATTGAATAGGCGAAATAAAATTCGCTTTTTCTTTACATATTTTTATTAATTTGCTAAAATTTTATTAGACATTAAACTTTAAAAAGTAGGTGGTGATTTGTTTGGAAAGAATCATTTTTCATATTGATGTTAATAACGCTTTTTTATCATGGACCGCTATTGAATTACTTGCTAATGGTTATAAACATGATATAAGAGATTCTTATGCCGTTATTGGTGGTGATCCTAAAGCGCGAAGGGGAATAGTCTTAGCTAAATCTAATGCGTGTAAAAAATTAGGTATTTATACTTCA
Organism: uncultured Bacilli bacterium; assembly: GCA_944332695.1. Taxonomy (GTDB): domain Bacteria; phylum Bacillota_I; class Bacilli_A; order RF39; family UBA660; genus Faecisoma. Next base: position 15,004 of record CALVKL010000008.1, on the reverse strand, counting down.
ATGACTTTATTTGAAGCTCAAAAAAAATGTCGCGTTTTAAAAATATATCCGCCTAATTATAAATTTTATAGTCAAATGAGTAATCAATTGTTTACATTATTAAGCAAATATACTCCTGATATTGAAATAGCAAGTATTGATGAATGTTATTTAGATTATGGCAAGGTAAAAAAATTATATGGTGATGAATATCAATTTGCTTCTAAATTGCAAAAAGAAATTTATGACAAGTTAAAGTTTACCGTAAATATTGGTATTGCTAATAATAAATTATGTGCCAAAATGGCTAGTGATTTTAGTAAACCTAATAAAATCCACACTTTATATAATTATGAAATAAAAACAAAAATGTATCCATTACCAATTAGTGAATTATTTATGATTGGTAAAAAAACAAGTGAAAAATTAATTAATTTAGGAATAAAAACGATTGGTGACTTAGCTAATTATCCCTACGACAAATTATACCCATATTTTAAGAATCAAACTAGTTTTCTTATTAATCAAGCTAAAGGTATTGATGATAGTATTGTTGATAGTGAAACATTTATTCCTAAAGGGATAAGTAATGAAATAACTTTAGAAAAAGATATCGGTGAAAAAGAAAAATTATACCCATATTTAATGAGTTTATCCGAAACTGTAAGTATCAGATTAAGAAAACAAAAAAAATATGCTACTGTTATTGGTGTTATTTTAAAAGATAGTTATTTTAAAAGAAAATCCCATCAAAGAAGATTGATTAATGCAACTAATGTTACAAACGAAATATATAAAATAGCTAAAGAAATATTAGATGAAATGTGGAATGAAGAAAAAATTAGATTGATTGGAATAAAATTAGATAAGCTCACTGATAATGTTGTTTATCAAGGGTCGTTATTTGAAGATCCAACTCAAGAAGAATCAAAAGTAGATTTAGTTATTGATACTTTAAAACAAAAATATGGTAATAAAATAATTACTAAAGCTAGTTTAAAAGATAATAAAAAAGAATTTAAAGGATTATAGGTGAATTTAATGTTTAAAGATTATTTTGAAAATTTAGTTAAATTAAAAGTTTTCCCAGGGTGTAATTATGCTATTATTTATAAAGATAAAGTAGAAATTGATAGTGTTGGGTTTAGATCATTAATTCCTAATTTAGAAAAAAACGATGTTAATACTTTATATGATTTAGCATCTTTAACTAAAGTCCTAGTTACTAATGTATTAATTACTAAACTGTTAGAAGAAAATAAAATAAAATTAGATGATAAAGTAAATGAATATTTACCTAAATTTAAATATGATAATATAACGATATTTCATTTGTTAACGCATTCTTCTGGATTAATTGCTGATGTAAATTGGAATTTGGTTAATGATAAAAAAGAATTAATCAAATTTCTTTATAATAAAGAATTATATTACGAAACAGATAGTGATGTTATTTATTCGGATTTAAACTTCATTTTTTTAGGTTTTATTATTGAGAAAATTTATGACAAGCCGCTAGATATCGTTGCATCGGAAAAAATATTTAAACCACTTCATATGAATAATACTGCTTTTAATCCGATTAATAAAGAATTATGTGCGCCAACCGAGGTCACACAAGAAAGAGGCGTTGTAAGAGGCGTTGTCCATGATGAAAAAGCATACATGTTAGATGGTGTTTGTGGGGCAGCTGGGGCATTTTCTAATATCTTTGATTTAGTTAAATTTGTTAATATGGTTTTAAATGATGGCATGATTGGCAATAAAAAATTTATTGATAAAAAATATATCGATTTATGGTTTAAACCATTAGTTATAGGCAAAGAAAAAAATATAAGAGGATTAGGATGGGGCATTGGTAAAAGTAAAACTACTGGTTCATTTTGTAGTGATAATACAATATATCATACCGGTTTTACTGGTAATACACTGATAATAGATCGCGATAATAAAGTAGCATTTATTCAATTGTCTAATCGTATTCATCCAACTAGAGAAAATAAATTATTAATTAAAAAAAGAAAATATATATCTAATTTTATATTTAAAAAACAGGTAAATATTTGATAATTAGATATTTTTGTTTGGTCAACTATAAATTTACTTTTATTTTTAATAAAAGTATAGTATAATTAAAAAGGTGAGAGTTATGACTTATCTTTTATATGGAACAGTTGATTATTTAATAAATAAAATGATAAACAAAATAATCAATGATAATAAAATAAATGAATTTAACATTAATAAGTATGATTTAACTAATAGTTTGTTAAATGATATTATTAATGATGCAAATAGTATGTCATTATTTGATGACAAAAAGGTTATTATTGTAAGTAACGCATATGTATTTACAGGAACAACTAAAAAATATTTAGATCAAGATACACAAGAATTAGAAAATTATTTAAATAATATTAACGATAATACCATTTTAATTTTTACGACAAATAGTGAAAAATTAGATGAAAGAAAAAAAATAACAAAAATAATCAAAAAAAATGGAATAGTTAAAGATTTTAATACAATTGATAATATTTCTTTGGTTAAAATGTTGTTTGACGATTATACAATTAGTAATGAAGATGTAAAGTATTTGATTAATCGAGTAGGGGAGGATAGTTCACTACTTGCTAGCGAAATTGAAAAAATTAAATTATATAAAAACGAAAACAAAAACATTACTCATGATGATATTAATAATTTAACGACTAAGTCTTTAGAAGTAAATAATTTTAAATTAATTGATGCAATTATTAATAAAAATAAAAGCGAAGCTATTAATTTGTATCAAGAAAGAATTAAGTTAAATGAAGAACCAATTGCTATAATTATCGCTTTAGCTAATCAAATTAGAATTATGTATCAAGTAAAACAACTTTATTTAAATGGTTATACGGAAAACAATATTGCTAATATTTTAAAAATTCATCCATATCGTGTTAAATTAGCGAGTCAAAATGCTAAAAAATATGATTCAGATACTTTATTAAACTATTTGAAGCAATTAGCTGATTTAGATATTAATATTAAAACTGGCAAAATTGATAAACAAATAGGATTAGAATTATTTATAATATCTTTATAAAAAAAGAAACTTATTTTTAAGTTTCTTTTTTTAAATATCTAACTTCCGATAATATATATTATGTTAACTAAAACATTTTTCCTTGTTTATACGGTTAATAGATTTATTCATAGCTTCTTCTATCTTAATAATATCATCTTGATAAAAAACTATTTCAAATGATTGTAGTGTTTGATTAAAAATAATATTAAATTTTTCAATTAATGTTTTTTTTAATTTTTCATCAATTATGCCATAATATTCTAGATAAAATATCTTATTATTAAACATATTAGCTATTGTTATCAATACTTTTTTTATAATTGTGTTATCAATTTTGTCTGAAACATATATTTTATCTAAATCTTCACATAATAATTGATAAGAACCATTAGTTAAATATTTATCAAACTGTTTTTCTGTATGTAGTCCATCGACAAATAAACCATATAAAAAATCATTGACAGGAACTGTTTGATATAATGAACCTTGCTTTGTTTTTAAAATTAATTTATAATCAACTACACCATTTCCACTGATTAATAATTTATTGTAATCATCATAATAATTGTTCATCGTAAAGATTAACAGTTTAATTATTAAAATCAATTTATTATTTAATTCATTGTTAAATAATAAATTATTAAATAGTTGTTGATGATAATTTTCACTCATCTTAGATATTAAATTAACAATTAAATTAATACTTTCTTGATTAAGCATTTCTCCATAATAATTATATTTATCTTTTTTTTCTTCAATAATTAAACCTTTATATACCAATTTTTTAGCGCCTTTATTATATAAATCGTAAAAATCAAAATTAGGATTACCTAATTCTTCAATTACATTTGCTAGATTAATTTCTTCCCTACTTTGGCATTTTTTTAAAATTATGTCTATTTTTTTAATTAATTTTTCTTTATTTTCTTTATTAAATAAAGAAATAATTATATCAATATATTTTCTTTTAAATTCTTCTATATTCATTTTAAAACACCTTACTTTTAATAATATTATAACAAATAATATTAATGATAACAATTATTTTGTATAAAATAATAAAAATTGTTAATAATATAAATGGGTGATGAAAATGAAAAAGAATGCTCAAGCAAATAAAAGTTGCAAATCAAATAAATCATGTAAAAGTAATAAGACTAACATGAATACTAATAGTTCAGATATGAACAAACAAAGCAACGCTAATGCTAAAGCTTCTTCAAATTATGATTTTGAATAAGTTTTACCCAAGAAAAAAGACGATTTTAAAGTCTTTTTTCTTTTTCCCTTACTCTTTCAAATTCTAAATCTTCAAATGCTGTTTTAAAAATATCATATGGTTCAATAACTGAATTTTCTGTACTAAGAAAGTTTCTAATTTTATCTAATATTTCTTTATTTGATTTTTTTGCTATTTCTAAAGCCAAATAAGTTCCAATAATATATGGATACATATTATAAAATTCATCATGTAATAAAAATTTGATATATTTGTCACATTTCTCATAAGCTAAATCACTTGGTTTCATATTTCTAAATTTTTTTGGCAAAATATCTTTTTTTTCTAATATTTTTTCATACTCTTTTAAATCATCATCTAACGATACTTGCCTATTTTTTACTAAAATATTTAAATATTCATAAATTGAATTAAAAGTTGAAGAAATAAGACATAAATCAACAATTCTAATTTTTTGATAAATAGTCATTAATTCTTTAATATCAAAACCTTTTTTTCCTAAGTAAGAGATAGTGCGGATTTCATAAAAAATAGAAAAAAATTCTGATAATACATTTGGCAAATTAATATTTTTACTTTTAATAATAAAGTGAATTAATTCATGAATAGTATTAATAATATCTTGAACAGTGTTATTATAAGTTAATATTAAATAACAAGAACCATTATCTAAAATTACACAAGAATTATCTTTTGGTATTTTACCAAGTAATAATTTATTTTTTAATTCGTTTAATTGCTCATTATTACATTTATTTAAATATATTATTTTACCTTCTTTTTTAGTTTTAATATATATATTTAACCATTCTAGAGTTGGATCTATTTCCTTTAAAACATCGCATATATATTTATCTATTTCTTCATCAGTTATAATTTTATCTTCATTTTCATTTTGATATAGTTCTTTGGCTCTTTTATAAATATCCGATATATCAATTCGTCTTTATGATATTCTCTCATAAACATTAATTCAAAATATATATCTATTATATTCATTTCATTAATTTTTTTCATAATATCCCCTACTGGCTAGATATTATAATATAATTAATTTAAAAAGCAAAATGATTTATTAACATAAGTATAACACCTAAAATAAAAAATATATAAGTTATACTTAATTTATTATAACTTTTAGCAGTTGGCAATAATTCATATAAAGAAATATGAATCATAATTCCTGCTATAATTCCAAATAAAAAGCCCATAATTCGATCATTAATAAAATTACTCAAAAACAAATAAGTTATTAAAGCTCCAATTGGTTCTGATATTCCTGATATAAATGTATATAATAAAGCTTTAAATTTACTATTGGTCGCATAATAAATGGGTATAGAAATACTAATTCCTTCGGGGATATTATGTAAAGCTATTGCTATTGCTAATGATATTCCTAACATAACATCACTATTTGTAGCCATAAAAGTAGCAATTCCTTCAGGTACATTATGTATAATAATTGCTAACATAGAAATTATCCCTACGCGATATAAATTAGAATTATTTGTGTTTGACGTCGGAATATATTTATCAATTAACATGGAAAATAAAATACCACTTACTACAAATATAAGCATATAAATAATGGCAGGAAATTTAGGAAACAAACTAATTAATAAGCTATATGATTCAGGAATTAAATCGGTAATTGAGATCGTTAACATAACACCAGCGGCGAAACTTAATGAGCCAATAATAATATTATCATTTCTTTTTTTTATAAATATGAAAATTGTTCCTAACATTGTTGAAAGTCCTGCTAATATAGTTAAAATAAAACCCATGCTAACATTATTCATAGTTATCACCTATAAAATTATATGAATAAAAAAAGAATACTATAAATAGTATTCTTCGACAAATTATTAATAATTTCCGCGACATTGATCAGCCACATCGCTAGTATTACCAATAACAATTCGTTCATTATTATAACAATCAATGATTGTAAATTCTATATTAGCAAAATCATTTTCTTTTTCGTATTGATAAGCTAAAGAGCCACCATCGTTAGATCTGTTGTATACCCTACTTTATTCATGATATCAAGCATAGTTATTTTGCTTTTATCTAAAGCTTCACTTAAATTGATTGTTTCATCTTTAAGATTAATTTTAATTTCATTAAAATTAGTATAAATTTCTGTATTATCACTAAGGGTATAGTAACTATAGTATTCAGTACCACCTTGATTCAAAGTTAATGTAAAATCATTATTAGAACAACCGCTAATAAATAATAATGAACAAATTAATAAAAAACTTTTTTTCATATTCTCACCTCCCATTTCTAACTAAACTTATTTTATTATAGTTTAAAGCTAATAAAAATATTTTCGCTAAAATTTCACTTTATAATTTTATTATTTCCTTTTCATTTTTCTTAAAAAATCTTTATCTTTAATGCGATATGATTCAATGGCTTTTTGTAAAGCTTTGTTATAAGTCCAATTATCTAACTGACAGTTTTTTAAAAAATTAATCGTTTTGTCATAATATTTAATTAAACATATTGAAATTAGCCATGCATTTGCCATTTTAACGTAGTAATTGTCAGATTTAATATGATTGACCATATTAAACACTTCATCAATATAATCATCGTTTAAATAGTAAAATAAAAGGACTATCCCTACTCTTTTAATAAAAGGTTTATCGCTTTTTAAATATTCTTTTATTTTGATTAAACAAGTATCTAAATTTTTGCTGACAATTTTATAATTCATAACTACAGAGTCACAAGTTGCCCAAGAATCAATATGTTTTATATATTCATCAAATAACTTAATGGATTCATTAAAATCAATTTTTAAATAAGTGATTACTAATCCATGTAACATTATTTCTTCAAAATATTGATGTTTATTATTTTTAATAAAACTTAAATAATCTTTTTTGGCAATATTTTTGGCAATGTTTTTTAAAATTGGTATTTTTATTCCAATAATATTATCAGTTTTAACTATTTTTTGATTAAATTTTTGATATTCATCATCTTTTAAACTAAATAAATACTCAATAAATTTATTATAATCTTGATTAAAATCAACCATGCGGATGAAATTTTGTATATTCATCTTTTAACTTCTGATTAGATATATGAGTATATATTTGGGTTGTTGATAATGAACTATGACCTAACATTTCTTTGATACTGACGATGTCTGCTCCTCTATCTAGTAAATGAGTAGCAAATGAATGTCTTAAAGTATGAGGGGAAAATTCTGTTTTGATGTTTTTTTTAATAGCTAAATCTTTAACTAATTTATAAAAACTTTGGCGTGATAGTTTTTTGCCATGATTATTTAAAAATACGTAATCGGTATTAGTTTTCAATAATTCTTTACGATATTCTAAAATATATTTTTTTAAATAATATATAGCATAATCTCCGATTGGAATAATTCTTTCTTTACTCCCCTTACCTAGCGTTCTAATTAAATCACTATCTAAATCGATATTGTTTAATTTTAAATTAACTAATTCACTAACTCTAAGTCCTGTTGCATACATAACTTCTAACATAGCTTTATTGCGATAACTATATTTATCTATTAAATCTATATCTAATAATTTTTTAACTTCATCTAAAGATAATACTTTAGGTAAAGTTTTTCTTAGTTTTGGAACTTCTAAATATTCCATAGGATCAGTTACAAAACGATTAGATAATACTAAAAATTTATAAAATGTTCTTAAGACTGATATATTATGATTAATTGAATTAGTAGATAGTTGTTGTTCTTTTAAATATTTAGTATATTCCATGATATCTTTTCTTCTAATATTAGTGATATTTAAATTTTTTTTACTGATATATTTATAGTATTTATATAAATCATTCATATAAGAATTAATTGTTTCATTACTATATTTTTTATCTATCAATAAATATGTTTTAAATTCTAATGCTTTATTGTTAAATTCATCTTTATTCGGTATAAAATTCATATTCTCACCGATATAATTATACCACACTCTATTATTTTTTTGATAATTTTGATAAAATAATATATGGTGATTTATATGGAACCTTTAGCGCATATTTTAAGACCTAGTAAATTAGATGATATAGTTGGTCAAAAACATTTAGTTGGAAAAGACAAAATATTAACTAATCTAGTTAAAAATAAAAAGTTATTTTCAATGATTTTATATGGTAAACCTGGTATCGGTAAAACTAGTATTGCTACAGCGATTGTAAATGAATTGGGTTATAAATATATATTGTTAAATGCTGTTATAAACAATAAAAAAGATTTTGATGATGCGATTAATGAAGCAAAATTCAATAATGAATATATTATCATTATGGACGAAATTCATAGATTAAATAAAGATAAACAAGATTTATTACTACCTTATTTAGAAAATGGATTAATTACTCTAATCGGTTTAACAACATCAAATCCTTATCATAAGATAAATCCAGCTATTAGAAGTAGATGCCAAATATTTGAATTAAAAGAATTAAATGATGAAGATATTATAGAAGCTTTACAAAAAGGAATTAAATATTTAGATGATATTCAAATTGATGATGAGGCGATTAGATATATTGTTAAATTATCAGGTGGTGATTTAAGGTATGCTTATAATTTGTTAGAAGTTGCCTATTATTCAACAAACAATAAAATAGTTAATATTGAACAAATAAAAAAAATAAATAATAAACCGGTCTTTTTCCACGATAAAAATGAAGACGGTCATTATGATGTATTATCCGCTTTTCAAAAATCAATTAGAGGCAGTGATGTTAATGCTAGTTTACATTATTTAGCTCGTCTTATTGAAGCTGAGGATTTAGATAGTATTTATAGAAGAATGACAGTAATTGCTTATGAAGATATTGGACTAGCTAATCCATCAATGGGACCTAAAGTTGATGCATGTATCAATGCTTGTGAACGATTAGGTCTACCAGAAGCTAGAATTCCTTTAGCTAGTGTTGTAGTTGAACTCGCTTTATCACCCAAATCAAATTCCGCTCATATTGCTTTAGATAATGCTTTGTTAGACATTAGAAATGGTAATACAGGTAATGTTCCTGATCATATTAAAACAAATTCTAAAGATTACAAATATCCGCATGATTTTCCTAATGGTTTTGTTAAACAGCAATATTTACCAAACAAATTAAAAAAAAGAAAATACTATATTCCTAAAACGACAAGTAAATATGAAATAGCATTAAAAAATATCTATGATAAAATAACAAAAATACAAGGTGAATAAAGTTTAACTTGTATTTTTTTTAAAATAATCCATATTAATATTGGTGATTATATGAAAAAGCAAAGTATTTGGTTAAAAGATTTCAATAATAAAATAACCATTTTAAATAAAAATATCGAATGTGATGTTTTAATAATCGGTGGTGGAATAACAGGACTATCTACTGCTTATCATTTGATAAATAAAAACTTAAAAGTAATTATTGTCGAAAAAAATGAAATTGGTTGCGGAATAACTTGTAAAACAACTGGTAAAATAACTTATCTACAAGAATTAATTTATACTAAACTAAAACGACAATTAAACGAAAAAATAAGTGAACAATATTTAAAATCTCAATTAGAAGCTATTAATATTTTAACTAATATAATAAAAAAAGAAAAGATAAATTGTGATTTAGAAAAAGTTAAATCTTTTGTTTACAGTAAAGAGAAAAAAGAAATCGAAAAATTAAAAGAAGAAAAAGAATTATTGGAAAAATTTAATATTAATGTTTTGGATTATGAAAATGCTATAGGTGTTAGCGATACTTATGTCTTTCACCCAATTAAATATTTAATGCATCTAAAACAAATACTATTAAATAATAATGTTGAAATATATGAAAAAACGAAAATAATTAATATTAAAAAAGAAGATACTTATATTTGTGAAACTGAAAAATATAAAATAAAAACTAAAAAAGTCGTTTTAGCTTGTCATTATCCTTTTTTCTTAATGCCCTTACTTTTTCCAATTAAAGGCCATTTAGAAAGATCATATATAGCAACAATTAAAAGCAAAAATCGCAAAATGTCGATGATAACTACAAAAATTCCCACAACTTCGCTTCGATTTTACCAAAATAATATGATTTATTTAAATAATTCACATCCTATTTCAACTAAGAATGATGAAAATAGGAATTTTAGTGATTTGATCAGTTCCACTGAAAAACTCGGTAAAATTGATTATATTTGGTCAAACCAAGATATAATTACCGTTGATAATTTACCAATCATAAGTAAAATAACTGATGATTTATTAATTGGAACTGGTTATAATACTTGGGGAATGACTAATGGTACTATAGCAGGTAAAATATTAAGTGATATTATTTTAGATAGGAAAAATGAATTTATTGATTTGTTTAGTTTAAAACGGTATAAGTCATTTAATACAATTAAAAATATTTTAATAGAAATTTTAAGAAACGGTAAAAGTTTTACTACAAATAAATTAATTAAAAATAAAAATTGGTATCAAAAAAACATTCGCTTTGAAGAAAGAGATGGTAAAAATATTGCAATTTATACTGACGAAAATAAAAAAGAGCACATTGTTTACAATAAATGTCCACATTTAAAATGTAGTTTAGTTTTTAATGAGTTTGAAAAAACTTGGGATTGTCCTTGTCATGGCTCTAGATTTGATATTGATGGTAATTGTATTGTAGGACCAAGTAGATATGATATAAAATATAAAAAATAATGCCTGATAAGCATTATTTTTTCATACTAAAATAAGATGTTTGATAATCTAAATCAATACCTTTCAATTGTGCCATTTCTGTTATTGTTACGAAAGCATAACCTTGTTTTTCTAATTCTTCCATGGCTAATAAAGCGCCTTCGATTGAACTTTTATAAATATCTTGAATTAAAATGATAGCCCCATCATGCGCATGTTCAACTATCTTGTTGGCAATTCTATTTTTATTTTTATATTTCCAATCTAAAGGGTCAATATTCCATAAGATAATATGCATATTAACTAATTTTTTACTATGCTTAGTTAAATTACCATATGGAGGTCTTAACAAGGTTGGAGAAACACCAATTACATCTTTTATTTTATTGTTTGTTTTTTTTACTTCTTCAATTATTTCAGCATCATTTAATAAATTTAAATTACGATGATTGTATGTATGACTACCAATATCGTTACCTTGTAAATATGCTCTTTTTAAAACTTCTTTATTATTATCTACCCTACTTCCCAAGACAAAGAATGTCACTCTTGCTTTATATTTGTCTAAATTATTTAATAATAAATTTGTAGTATTACTTGGCCCATCGTCAAAAGTAAAAGCAATTAATTTTTTATTTTTAAATTGTGATAAATCACGAATATTAGGCATTTCTTTAGCTACTGTTTCATCTTTAGTTGTATCTCGATATTCGTCTTTTAAATATTTATTAATTTCTTCATAAGGAATGGTGATATTAATTTCTCCATCCGACCAAGAAGATACTTGATAAGGTGGAAAAATTATTTCTAAACCATTGTCAGTAAATTTAAAATGACTATAATTATCGATAGTTGGAGAAGTTCCTCTTTTAACCCATAACTCATCAAAATTTTTCTTTTCTTTAATCATTAATTCTTTTACATAGTAATATGCTAAATTAGTCATATTTTTAAATGATTCTTCATCTTTGAAAAAATATTTTAAATCAATAAATTTATTAATTTTATTATTCCAATATAAACTATAATCATCTCTAATATAGTGTGCTCCGCCAGTATAAGAATAAGTTAACATATTAATGTAATTAATTTCTTCTCGCTCATCAATAGTAACGTTTAAATTGAAATCATATTTGTTAGTTGGCTTTGTATTTTTTATAATATTTATAAATTCTTTTTTTTGATTATTAATATAATCCATTACTTTTTCTTTAATTATTTTATTTTTGATATTAGGATAATCAATTTTTAAATCATAATAGTTATTACTTTCTAAAATGTGAATTTCTTCTTTGTTATCAGCATAAATAACCGCTAGAGAAAGCAAAATAATTAAAAGCGACAAAATCGTTAATATTAATTTACCTTTTTTATTTAATTTTCTTTTCATTTTATCGACATCCAAACTATTAAATAATATAATTAATATTTAAAAATAATTACTGAATATTGAATTAAAAAAAGAATACTATAATATTCTTTTTGTTACACTTTTTAAAATTTAACCATCGACTTTATATTTGTATTTAAATTTATATAGTTAAATATATATCAAGAATAGAATTATTTATTTGAAAAATCAAATCAACTAGCTACTTTTCTTGATTGAATTTCAGCTATTTTTTCAAACACTTCAGTGGCATTAGACTCACTAATTTCATTATATCCCAATTCTTTTAATGCTTGTACTTTAACATTGTTTAATTCCATAGTTCGACTCATTTTTTCTTCAATTTTATGTTCAATTTGTGCGACAAATCTTTCATGTGAAGCAGCTATTTTTGTTTTAGATGTCCCCCCGCCATTATATAATGAAAAGGCCGAAAATAAAATTGCTTCAAATGTGAATTGTTGTTCTTCATTAAATACAAATTCTAATGGTTTAGAAAAACCGGCAGCTTTAGATACGTATGCTAGAATATATTTCAACTCTTTAGAAGTATCTATTGATTGAAGATAATGATATAAATATAATAAAATGTAATAACCTTCTGAATCATTTTCATCTTCTATTTTTTCTTTTAATAATTCGACAATATCTTGTAATAGTATTTTTTGTCTTTTACCTAATCCTTCAAACAAATTACTGTTATCTTCATTTTTACATAATGAATTTAAACGATTATCTACTTCATAAATATAATCAGTAGTTATTTTAATTTTTGACATTTCATCAACTGATTTAATTCCTAGCAAATTCAATAATAAAACTTTTTTATCTTTAGGCCATTTATTAATATTATCTAATTCCAAATAGTTGTATATCATTTGTCTAGATACTCCTAAAAATTTAGCTAATTTGACTTTAGAAATGCCAAGTTCGTGTAATATTTCATTTAATTTATCCATTTTGTTAACCCTCCTATAATCATTTTACCACATTATTGTCAATTGTCAAGCGTAAAGTAAAAGTATATTGTTTTTTATTGATAATTAACTATAATAACATCTTCACCAATGGTTTTAATTTGTTCCCATTTTATTTCTATTTCGTTTTTGGAGGTAAACATTGATATTAAAAATTTACTTTTTTCCACTATTAAATATTTTATTGTGCCATTTTCAATAATTACATCGATAATATTGCCAATCAATTTTCCATCTGTTGTTATAATATTTTTGGCTTGTAAATCACTTAAATGCATTTTCCCACCCAATTAATTTTATGCTTATTTAAAGCTTTTTTTCATCTTCTCCAAACCATTTTTCTCAATACGCGATATTTGGGCTTGTGAGATACCTATTTCTAATGATAATTCCATTTGAGTTATTCCTTCAAAATATCTTTTTTGGATAATAAATCGTTCTTTTTCCTTTAAATTATCAAGAGCTTCTTTCAACATTAATTTTGTATCTATATCTATTTTATTTTTAGTATCAGCTAATTGTTCAGATAAATAAATAGTATTTCCCCCATCATTGTAGATTGGTTCTGACATACTAACAGTATCTTTAACTGCCTCAAACGCTTGGACAACATCTATTTCTTCTATTTCCAAAATATCAGCAATTTCTTTATTAGTTGGCTCTCGGTTTAGTTTATGGGTTAGTTCTTCTTTAATTTTTAAGCTTTTATAAGCTATGTCTTTTAAACTTCTTGCTACTCTAACAGAATTATTATCCCTTAAGTATCTTTTTATTTCACCTAATATCATAGGTACTGCATATGTTGAAAACTTAACATCATGACTTAAATCAAAATTATCAATGGCTTTGATTAAACCAATACAACCAATTTGAAATAAATCGTCTAGATTATCTGTTCGATTATTGTATTTTTTTAAAACTGATAAAATAAGCTTTAAGTTACCATTAATTAATTTTTCTTTAACTGAAATATCACCATTTTGATACTTTTTAAATAAATCTAACATTTCTTCATTAGTTAATACTTTAATATTCGCAGTATTCACGCCACATATTTCTACTCGATGACGTGCCATAAAATCTCCTTTCATATCAATATTGATATGAAAAAAGATTTTTTATACATTAAAATAATATAAGATTAAAATTAATGCTTTAATTGTATATTTCAATCTTATATTAATTTTTAAACAAAAGTTTTTATTGATACTTCATTTGATTAAATTTTTTTAATTACATTCTTTTTTATCAAAAAAGACCAAAATTTTGAAATCTTAGTCTAATTATTTCTATTATTTTGTCAAAGAGCATTACACTATTTTGAATTAATTGTTCTTTTTTTCACGTAACACAGCTTGTGCAACGCTCTTATTTGGGATGAATAAAAAACAATCAAAGTATAAAATGACTTATAGTTAATTAATTATTTTATTTCATCTAACATTTGTTGTTTTATCTTATCTATATCAGTAAAAAACACATTATAGCCGCGTTCTTTAAGTTTTAATAATTTTTTAAAATTATTAAGTATTTCATTTTTTAATAATGTCCCAACTTTTGCAGGTGCTCCATTATATGTATGAACATGATCAATATATTTTTCCAAAGTTGGAAATGCGTTTTGAAATAAAATAGCAGAATCTTCATTTAATATTTTTC
>CALVKL010000007.1 GCA_944332695.1 uncultured Bacilli bacterium | reverse complement strand
ATAATATATCAAAAAAATATAATAGAAAGGGATCAATCTAATAGACTAATATTTCTATAAGATTGATTATACGTGATATAATGGATGCAAAATTGATAGGCTTAAAAATAAAAAAATTAAGAAATAATTTTAATATGACTCAAGATGATTTGGCTAAATTTTTGTCTGTTAATAGGGAAACAATATCAAAATGGGAAAGAGGCATATATATACCAAATTTAGAATATTTATTTGTAATTAGTCAATTATTTGAAATTTCTATTGATAATCTAATATGTACGGAACAGCAAAAAAATCACGGACTTAATTAGTCCTTTACAATGAAGTTCATCTATGCTAGAATGTAAGTAAGAAGGATACTGGCAGCATAAATTCTATTCTAGGTATTGAACTTATTTTAGTTTAATATAATAAAAATAAAAAAGATTGGTGGTGAGTTATGAGAAGATTAAGCAAAATGAAGTTGTTTTTAGTTGTAGCTTTTGTTGGAGTTGCTTTTGTAGCTGCAGATAATGGTGGATATTTGACAGGACCTTATCAAAATTTAATGTTTGAATGGAAGACTGGAACAAACATTATTAGAGGTAATTATATCGAGGCTTCATTAGAAGGATATGGTAATGATAAGAGAGTATTTGCACGTATGGGTGCTGAGGGTTCTTGGTCAGACTGGATAGATTCAAACGAATTACGCGCAGAAGTTACAGATTATGGTAATTTCTTTGAAGGTGATTATGAAGCAACACCTTATTGGAAATAAAACTTAATATGGCGAGGGTAATTTTTTAATACCCTCTTTTTCGCTTATTGAAAGGAATTTGTAATATGAAAAAAATAATGAAATTTATAAATATTATTTCTTTTATTATATTATCTATAATTACCATTATATTTGTTGATTTAATTGATAGCAATTCGTACGTTAATTTTGATGGCTATAAATTTGAAGAAATTGATTTTTCTTACGAAAATGAAAGTATTTCTAATGAAATAATAATAGATATTATAGAATTATCACGTAATCATAATATAATTTTATCAAAAACAATTTTAAATGATAATGTTAAAAATGTTTATCTTAGTTTAAATGATGAGAATGCTTTGATAAAATTTCTTGATAATATATATAAATTAGATAAGCAAAATTATAATAATAACTGTAAAAAGGCATCAACATATGATAATAGTTGCATTTTAATAAAAGATTTTTTAGAAAATAATAACTATAATTATTTGCTATTGGATGATTTAATTTCTGAAAATGGTTATTTGTATGGCGACTATATGGTTTACTACACTAATTCTGATGATTTAAATTCTTTTATTACAGATATAGAAGAAAATTATGGGATATCAAGAAATAGTTTGTTTAGTACATCATCAGGTACATATTTTATTAGCCCAAATTTGTTAATTGTAATTTTTATATGTGTTTTAGTAGTTCTTAGTTTATTTCATTATGTTTTCCAAGTTTATATTTTATATTATCAATCAAAAAAAATTGGTTGTATGAAGTTACTTGGATTAGGTGATAATAAAGTATACAAAAATTTAGTGTTTAAAGATATTTGGATTGATATAATTGTTGTATTTGCAATATTATTATTAAGTTTATTTTTAAAAAATATAAATTTGGGAATATTTTTGACTATATTTATAGTAAATATTATAACTTTATTTGTAATGAATTATGTTAGTTATGCTAGTGTTGAAAAAATAGCTGAGTCCTATAATGTAATAAATATATTGAAAAAACAAAATATTACTAAAACTATAAATAGAATTAGTATGTTTTTAAAAATCTTATTTTCAGTTGCTATAATTGTTATTGGATGCTTATTAAGCACATCAATATATAATTGTTTTTCAAGTCTAAAGATGATTAAAAGAGCAGAACCTTTATTAGATTATGCTGTTATAGCTGACTTTTATACTCAAAATACTTCATACAACAATCCAACTTTAGCAAATAAGTTATATCAGCTTATTGATCAGAATACGACAATAAATACCATTTATGTTGATTTTACTAGATATAACCATAAATTAAAAGTAGATGAGGAACGAGCAATCGCTCAAGAAAATTCTGGAGAGAGATTTAGATTCGCTACTATTGATAAAAATTATCTAGAAAAAGAAAACATTAAAATATATGATTTGACAACTAATAATGAGGTAAATATAAAGGCAATAAATCCTAATGATGTTATTATTCCTAAAAGTAGAATTTATCAAGTTGATAATATTTCAAAAAATTATATAGATGAATTTATAAGTGTTTATGAAGAATATGATTACAACACGGAATTTGATATGTATTATTATGAAGATAGAGAATTTAAAACATATCGACTAGAGGAAAAAATTGAATATGTTCATAATCCGATTTTTAGAGTAATTTCTAGTGATTTGCCGATTTCGTATATTGACGATCCAATCGGATTGAATGTTTTTGGAACTGGAATGACAACAAGTTTAAAACTTGATATAAGTACTGGAAAAAATGAAGTATTTCAAAAATTATTACCTTATATTGAAGAAGCTGGCTTGTCAGATGTGATTAAAGAAAATAATTTTGTATCATATGAAGAATATTTATCAGATGAATTGAATTATGCATATAGTTTGTTAGCAATTTTTGCAACATCTATTATAATTATATCTTTAATCTATTTGTTTATTTTGTTTCAAGTTGTTACGATATTTATAAAAACAAATGAAAATAAAATAGTAGTTAAAAAAGTATTGGGATTTGATTTTTGGAAAATTTATAAAAAATTATTTATAAAAAATATTTTATTTTCTTTGATAACTATAATTTTGGCATTAATCATTACTAATATTTTTAATATATTTGATTTAAATATATTTGTTTTTACAACTATAGTATTCATTGTTGCTGATTTTGTTATGTTCTTGATGTTTATTAAATTAAAGAAAATTGATTTTAATACTATAAATCAAAAATTGTTGAAAAGGTAGGTATTTTTTATGATAGAAATAAATATTGTAAGTAAAAAATATGGAGATCATGAAGTTATAAAAAACTTTAATCATAAAATTAAAGATAAAGAAATGGTTGCATTAATAGGACCTAGTGGTTGTGGGAAATCAACTTTGCTTAATATGATAGGATTGTTAGATGATGATTATGACGGAGTTATAAAATATGATGGTGTTGATGTTAAATCATTAAAAACCAAGAAAAAAGAAAAATTTATACGTGAAAATATTAATTATTTATTTCAAAACTATGCACTTATTGACGACGAAAGCGTTAATTACAATTTATTACTAGCATTAGAGTATGAAAATATTTCGATAAAAGAAAAAAATAATTTAATTAAAGATGTTTTAAAAAAAGTAGGATTAGCAGGATGCGAGAACAAAAAAATATTTACTTTAAGTGGTGGCGAACAACAACGTATAGCACTAGCAAGAATTTTATTAAAAAAAGGTAATATAGTTTTAGCTGATGAACCAACAGGAAACTTAGATGAAAATAATAGTAAGAAAGTATTTGAACTTTTAAAAGAGTTGAAAAAGATTGGTAAAACTATAATAATAGTAACACACAATGACAAATTAGCAAAAGAATGTGACTCTATTATTGAATTAAGCTGAAATATATAAAGCAAAAAAGATTGGTGGTGATGTATGGGAAGATTAGGCAAAATGAAGTTATTTTTAATTGCGGCTTTTGTTGGTATTACTTTTGTACTTGCAGATAGTGGTAACTATATGACAGGACCAAATTTTAATTTGAAATTTAGTTGAAAAACAGGCATTCATATATTAAGAGGTGGTTATATCGAGGCTAAACTAGAAGGTTATGGAAATTACAAACAAGTATTTGTTAAGTATGGTCAAGCAGGTATATATTCTGATTGGGTTGATAAAGATGTTTTATCTGTAACTGCTACTGACTATGGAAACTTACTTGATGGCAGTTATGAAGCACATCCAAGATGGAAATAATTTTGATAGAGAGATTATTAAATGATGAGTTTAATAATCTTTTTTAGTAAATTAAGATTTTAAATTAATTTAAAAAAATTGAAGAGGAATAATTATAGATTATAAGAAAACAATGGAAGAAGTTAATAAATTAGCACCCGAAATTTTAAAACAATTTGGATTTGATGAGAAAGAAATATTTGATTGTATTAAAAATGTTGAATTTGAAAACAAAATTAGAGATGGTATTATTTTGAAGTTGAAAGATAAATATCATATATCAAGATATAAGGAAGATTTTCCTGTTGTATGGTATCTTTTAAAAGATGGCGAACAAAAAATTTTTATTGAACATGATTGTAGTAAATGGATTAATATATACAAAGATGAACGATATAATGTTGCAACATTTGATCCATTAGAAAAAGATTGTTTTGAAAATATTACTTGTCATATTGACAATTTAATTAGAAATATAAAAATTTAGGAGGAAAATATATAAAAATAAAAAAAATTAATCAAAGTGAAGTCAAAAAATTAATAAATAATAATTATGAATATTTAGTGCTACAAGGTTGTGGTGGTGACTATGAAGAATGGATTGATGGAATAACCAATATGTTAAAAGATAATGGAATCGTACCTGATTCTTTTTCTTTTGATGAAATTTATTTATTTGAAAAAGATGGAGTAACTAATATTGCCTTTGCTCTTAATAATAAAAGTATTGATATAAGTAAACTAGCTATGTTTAGATTAAGGATAAGAAATGAATTTGGAGCTATGTGGTTATCGGACTATATTGATAATTATTTAAGAGATGTTAGAGAAGTTAATGAAAAACCAAAAGCTCCAATAATTGGGGCAGATGGGAATGTGTTTAATTTAATTGGTATATGTTCACAAGCTTTAAAACGAGTAGGTTATTACGATCAAGCTAAAGAGATGACTAATAGAGTAACTAATTCTCATAGCTATGAAGATGCACTTTCTATAATGTTTGAATATATTGAGCCAGTAGATGAAAAAGGAAGAACATTTGAAAAAATAGAAGAATTTGATGAAGATATTAATATTTAGGAGGGATAAATATACATATTACAAAAAATAGGAGTTTGGAAGTTAGTCAAACTTTTTTTAATAAATTAGAAGAAAAGCTAAAAAATGTATCGGAAAATTTAGAAGGAAATTATAAAACATTTAATAATTTTAGAGAGCAAGGATTAATGCTTACCATTTATGAACCTACTACTGATAATGAATTATTAATATGGGCTTGTGAATGTCGGAATAGTAATGACATAATGGTTATTATTGCAGATAAATCATGTTCTAATATAAATGACATGTTTAATGATGTTGCGTGGAAATCAGCTAAATATTTTAAATGTGGTGAATATGATAAGGCAGTTAACTACACCTATAATGTAATTAAGAAACAATTTCATAAGAATTTTTTAGAAGTATATAACGCTAAATTTCAAATGCATAAATGTCTTGCTGATTTACAGCATATACAAACTGATGCTAAAGATCTTGATTATGAAGATTATTATGATCTAGCCACTTTTGAAGATGTTGATAAACTATATTTTTGTGATTTGATTATTCTTGAAGGAAAAATTGGTTTAAGATATTCAAAATATGATGACCAGTATAAAGAAGAATTTGATAATCTTTATTTCGAAGAATGGGAACCTGACCTAACTAGTAGTGTAACTTTAATGTTAGGTATGCAAAATAAATTGAAAGACTTTATAGAAAAAGAAATAGATTACAATATTGATGTTGGTATAGATATATAGGAGGTTTAATTATAATAGAAGAAAAACTAAAACAAATAAATCAATTAGGTTTTCAATTTAAAAAATCAAAAGATATAAAAGAAAAAGATAATATAGAAAGTGAATTGAAAGAGATTTTATTAAACCTTAAAGAGGAAGCATTTAAAAAATTTCAAAGTGAAAGTGATATAAAGAAGTTTTTAGATAATATTTTAAAATTTAATAACTATTCATTCAATAATCAAATATTGATATGGTTACAAAATCCTAATGCTGAATATGTATCCTCTTTTAAGACTTTTTCTAAAATGGGATATAAAATTAATAAAGGTACTAAAGGAATTAAAATATTTATTCCTAACTTTTATAATTTAGTCAAAATAAAAGTAGATGATTCAAAATTCGAAATAAAGCCTTATTATATGTTGACTGATGATGAGAAAAAAAGATATAGAGATAAAAATGATGAATGAAATGCACCCCTTAAAGTAGACATTAATAAAAAAGAGTTATAATACACCTCCGAAAGGAGGTGTATTTATTATGGCTAAAAGCAGAAGATGTTCTATACATGATTAATTTATTAATTGATAACAAATAAAGGCAAGCTTTATTTGAATAAATATTATAATTACATAATAAAAATCAAGGGTCTAGATGAACTCACTTCGTTCGCCCTTGATTTTTAATTTTTTGTAAAAGTCTTTTTTTATGATGTCTCCTAATTGGGGTTCACATCAGAATCTATATCTTTTTATAAACAAAAATTATCAGGTTTTAGTTTGGGTAATGTTTTTGATGCAAAAGATACTAGAATGCCAATGGATGTAATTAATCAAGAATTGAACCCAATTCTCAATGATAATAAAGCTGATGAAATAATGGATATCTTTATTAAAACTATTTATAATGATGGTTTCAAAGTTAAATATAAAGAAATTAGTTCAACTGCAAAAGGGTATTGTGATTTTGAAAAAAAGAAATTGTGGTTCGTAAAGGACTCGGTAGTTTGATGCAGTTAAAAGTATTAATTCACGAATATGCTCATTCACTTGCACATAAGCATTTAGAAAATAATAATCGTGATTATAGAGAATATCGTAATCAGTATGAAACTGAAGCCGAATCAATTGCTTATTGTGTATCGAAATATTTAGGGCTAAATTCAAATGATTATTCTTTAACATATTTATATTCGTGGAGCAAAGACAAATACTTTAAAGAGATTGATGAATCTTTCAGTACAATAGTTAATTATTCAAAGAGAATAATAAATAATTTTGAAAAATTTTATAATCGTAAGTTTGATTTGTATAGTGAAGAAATGGGTTCAATATCCATATGAGAATAACGAAATTTAAGTGGAAATGGATTAAATTTTGGGGTAGATGGTTTAAGTTTGTTGATACTGATAACAAAAAAGAGTTTATATTATATCATCGAAGAATTTTTGATGTTAACAAGTGGGATGAATTTTTGAAAGGAGATAATGGTAATTAATAAAAAAGAATATATTGAAAGTATAGTTGGTTTATTGGGTAATTTAAATATTATTTTCAGTGAGTTTCAAATAGTAAAGATATTTAATAAATTAAGAAAATTTAAATGTGATTTAGAATTTACTTTAGAAAAAATTAATAGTTCAATTAAAGATAAAAATTACAATTTTATTTTTAAGTTGCTAAATAGCAAAATAAATATTGAAAAAAAGTATAATAAATGTAAACAAGTTCTTTTTAATTTTAAAGTTCATACAATTAAAAAGAATTGGAGGAAAATAAATGTATAATACTACTGAATTTTTTATGGCTGATGGATTTGATTTAAAAGAGGTATTAAAAAGTAGTATATATAATTATTATATTAAAAATAAAGTTGATAAAGATTCTTTAAAAGACTTGAAAAATAAAGAAATTAATCGTATAATGGAACAGACTAATGAGTTAATATTGTCGCAAAGAAAGGAGGCTGTTAATGAATATTAAATTTGACAATATGACTTATAAAATTGGATTATATATAAGACTTTCTCGTGAAGATGGCGATGATTTAGAAAGTGAGAGTATTGGAAATCAAAGAAGCTTATTAATTGGATTTTTAAAAGCTAATAACTTATCTTTTGTTGATGAGTATGTTGATGATGGGTATTCAGGAGGAAATTTTAATCGACCAGATTTCAAACGGTTAATAAGAGATATTGAAAGTAAAAGAATAAATTGTGTTATAACCAAAGATTTATCAAGACTTGGTCGTGATTACATTGATACTGGTAATTATGTAGAGCGATATTTTCCTGAACATAATATAAGATATATTGCTGTTAACGATGATATTGATACTTTTAATGAAACTAGTGGTAGTGATATGATGCCTTTTAGGTTAGGCATGAATGACATGTATGCAAAAGATATTTCTAAAAAAGTTAGAAGTCATCTATTAGCTATGAAAAAAGAAGGAAAATTTTGTGGTAGCGTAACAGCTTATGGGTACATTAAAGACCCTAATAATAAGCATCATTTAGTTCCCGATCCTAAAACTGCTCCAATTGTCAAAAAAATATTTGATTTATATATATCAGGATATGGAAGTAGTGATATTGCTGAAATACTAACACGTCAAGAATATCCAACGCCAATTTCTTTAAAAAATAGTGCGAAGAAAATTGATAAATGCAATCATCCTGAAATATGGAAAAGCTCATCTATCAATAATATTTTGAAAAATAAAGTTTATACAGGATGTTTAATACAACATACTTCGCAAAATATTAATTACAAGACTAAAAAAAGAAAAAAAGTTCCTAAATCTGAATGGTGTATAGTTGAAAATACTCATGAACCAATAGTAGATTTAAAAACCTATGAGATAGCTCAAAGTATAAGAGACAAATCTAATAAATATAAAGAGGATAAAAGATGTGTTGAATATGTATTAAGTAATTTAGTTTATTGTAAAGATTGTGGTGCTAAAATGACTATCAGTTATGATAGAAAAAGAGATAGAGTTGTTATGAATTGTAATAATTATCGAAAATTTAGCAAATACGGAATTTGCTGTTCACACTTTATAAATTATGAAAAATTGACTAATACGATTTATTCTAAAATAAGAGAGATGTCATCTCTTTACTTAAATGATAAAAAAGAATTTGAAAAAATTATCAATGAAAATTATCTTGATCCCAAAATAGAATTGAATAAAAAAATAGATAGTTGTAAAACTGAAATTAATAATTTAAGAAAAAAACAGGATGCAATTTATGATGATAAGTTTAATGGAGTAATTGATGTGGATACATATCAAAGACTTTTTAATAACATTAATACTGAAATAAGTACTCTCACTAATAAACTTGGAAAATATAAAAAGGAATTAGAAGAAGTTAAAGAGGATTCAATATCTTACATTGAATATTTAGATGTTGTGGAAAATTTCTTAAACATTAATAATCCAACAAAAGAAATGTTAAATAAAATAATTGAAAGAATATATATTACTAAAAATAAAGATGTGGAAATCCATTATCGTATTAAAAAAGTTGAAGTTTTAGTTACTTGAAAAAGTAACGTATATTTTTAATTTTTTGGTATCACTTTAAAGGTTCTCCCTGGTATGATGAAGAAATACCTTTTATTGAAGCTGCCGAAATTGGGACTGAGAAAGTAATTAAAGATCATTCAAGTATTGGAATTGTTGTAACTACTGATGGTTCTATTGGTGAAATAGGTAGAAATAGTTATGTTGAAGCAGAACAAAGAGTGGTTAATGAATTGAAAGAAATAGGGAAACCATTTATTGTTGTATTAAACTCTGTCCATCCAATGTTACCAGAAACAGAAAAATTAGCTGATGATCTAAGAGAAAATTATGGAGTTCCTGTTTTACCGATTAGTGTAGAAAATATGGCAGAACGAGATATATATAATATTTTAAAAGAAGCATTATATGAATTTCCTGTTGTAGAAGTGAAAATAGAAATGCCAGAATGGATTGCTTGCTTAAATCATAATCATTGGTTAAAGCAAATTTATATGGATAAAATAAAAGAAAGTGTTATTGAAGTGGAAAAAATAAGAGATATTGAACATATAACAAGTCATTTTAATGATTGCGAGTATATTAGCAAAGCTTTTTTATCTAATGTTGACACTGCCACTGGTGAAATTACAGTTACTTTACAAGCCCCTAACACTTTATATAATCAAGTTTTAAAAGATATAATTGGCATAGATGTATCTAACAAAACAGATTTATTAATGTTGTTTCAAGATTATAATGAAGCCAAACAAGAATATGATCAAATTAAAACAGCTTTAAAAATGGTTAAAACAACAGGGTATGGTGTTGCTAGTCCAACTCTAGATGATATGAAATTAGAAACACCGGAAATAATTAAACAAGGGAGTCGCTATGGTATTAAATTAAAAGCAGTAGCTCCTTCTATACACATGATTAGAGTCGATGTAGAATCAACTTTTGAACCAATTATCGGTAGTGAAATTCAAAGTAAAGAATTAATCAATTATTTAATGAAAGATTATGATGTTAATCCAGCTAATATTTGGAAAAGTGAAATATTTGGACGTAGTTTAGATATTATTGTCAAAGAAGGTATTCAAGCTAAGTTATCATTAACTCCAGAAAATGCCCGTTATAAATTACAACAAACATTAACTAAATTAGTCAATAAAGGATCAGGTAATTTATTTACAATAGTGTTATAAATCATGCTTAAACAGTATGATTTTTCAATTAATTGATAAAAAAATAATAAAATTACTTTAAAAATGTTGCAATTAATTTAAAAAAATGGTATTCTTTAATTGTAAGCAAGAGTAGCTTATATAAAACAATAGGAGGTATACAAATGTCAAAACAAGATTTAGTTAATTACATGGCAGAAGAAACAGGATTAACAAAAGCTGATGCAACTCGTGCATTAGATGCAATGATGAAAGGAATCACTGAAGGATTAAAAAAAGAAGGAAAAGTTACTTTAACAGGATTTGTTACATTTACAGCAAAACAAAAACCTGCTAAAACAGCTAGAAATCCAAGAACAGGTGAAACTGTTAAAATTCCTGCAAGAGTTGCTGCTACAATTAAAGCTGGTTCTAAATTAAAAGATGCTTTAAACTAAGAGGTTATTTTAACCTTTTTTTCATATATGAGGTGAACAATGTACAATGCTTCTATTGAGATATTAAACAAAATTAATGAATCTGGATACAAAGCTTATCTTGTTGGTGGTTACCCTAGAGATATTTATATTAATAGGGAAAGTATTGATGTTGATATATGTACTAATGCAACGCCTAAAGAATTAAAAAAGATATTTAAAGAAAGTGTTTTGAATAAAGAAGCATATGGTAGTGTAACTTTAACATATAAAAACATAAGATTTGAAATAACAACTTTTCGTAAAGAAATAAAATATGAAAATAATCGCTTTCCTGTTAAAATAAAATATATTAATAATTTAGTTGATGATTTAAAAAGAAGAGATTTTACTATTAATACACTTTGTATAGATTCTAACGGTAATATGATAGATTTGTTAAATGCTAAAAGAGATATTGATAATAAGATAATTAAATGTGTTGGAAATGCTGATAAAAAAATTAAAGAAGATATTTTAAGATGTTTAAGAGCCATTAGATTTGCAACCACATTAAATTTTAGATTAGATGATGAATTAAAAAAAGCTATTAAGAAAAATGGTCATTTATTAAGAAAATTATCTTATTTTCGTAAAAAAGATGAATTAGATAAAATATTTTCTTCTTCTAATTGTGATTACGGGTTATTGTTAATTAAAGAATTAGATTTGGCCAGTAAATTAGATTTTTCTAATTTGGATAATTTGGTTGTGACAACTTCCTCTTTAGGTATTTGGGCTCAACTTGATGTTTTAAATATATATAGTTTTTCTAATAATGAAAAACGAATTATTAAAAATATACAATCTTGTTTAAAAGAAGATATTTTAGATAATAATACATTATATAAATATGATTTGTATGTTTGTACAATAGTAGGAGAAATAAAACATATTAAAAGAAGTGATATTGTAAAGAAATATAATAGTTTGCCAATTCATTCATCCAAAGATATCGCAATAAAATATGTAGATATATGTGATTTGTTTAACAAAAAGCCGGGATCTTTTGTTAACGATATTTATAAGGATTTAGAAATTAAAATTTTAGATAATAAATTAATTAATGAAAAAGAAAATCTAATTAACTATATTAAAGAAAAATATTTGACAACTACAAATTAAATATGTTATATTTATATTACTTAACGAGGAACAAAACATTAGTTATTTAATTGGTAATTAGAAAGTTAGTGGTTGATGAAAACTAATCAAGATTAAATAATAAAATACATTTTGGGAGTTAAAACGGGTAATTACGTTAAAGATTAAAGTGTATGATATATTCATAAAATAAGGTGGTACCGCGGGGAAACTCGTCCTTATATAACCTTATTTTATGAATTTTTTTTAAGGAGTTTTTATGAATTGGAATGATGTTTATCAAAAAAATAAAAAATTAGATCTTATTTTTGAAGAGAAATTTAAAAACGATGAAAAAATGTTTGAAAAAAACTGCATTGAATTGATTGTTGAAATAGCCGAATTCACTAATGAGACAAGATGCTTTAAATATTGGTCAAAAAAGAAAATCGATAAAGAAGACTTATTAGAGGAATTAGCTGACAGTATTATGATTTGTCTATATTTTTATAATTATTTAGGTATTGAAAATATTGAAGTTAAAAATTTAGATTTAGTTGATGATATATTAGTTTGCATAAACAATTTATTTAAATTGAGTACAGAAGTACTTGAAAATTTAACTAAAGAACTAATTGAAAAAATATTTAACTATTTAATTTATATTGGCAAAATGCTTAATTTAACAGAAAAAGAAATATTAGAAGCTTGTATAATGAAAATAAACAAACAAGAAAAAAGATTGGAAAGTAATTAAAATGCGTTATTTTGAAAAAATAAGTTTTAAACAATTTAAAAAAGATATTAAAGATGATATAATAATTGTTCATTATCAAAAAGAGCCACTAAAAATAGTGTCGGTTATGATTTCTTTGCTATGGATGATATTGTAATTAAACCTAGAGAAATAGTTAAAATACCGACAGGATATAAAGCTAATTTTAATAGCGATGAAGGGTTATTATTAATTATGCGAAGCGGACTAGGATTTAAATATAATTTAAGATTGACTAACCAAGTTGGCGTAATTGAAAGTGATTACTATAATAACGAAACTAATAAAGGACATATGTGGGTATCTATTTAAAACGAAGGAGATAAATAAGTTATTATTTCTAAAGACGAAGCATATTGCCAAGGAATATTTATTAAATATTTAATAACTGATGACGACAATGCCACTAATATTCGTAAAGGTGGATTTGGAAGTACAGATAGGAGAGATAAAAAATGAAATTATATGATGAATTAGTATGGCGTGGTTTAATTGAAAATATAACTGATGAAAAACTAATTGAAAAAATAAATAAAGGTGGATTAACTTTTTATATAGGAACTGATCCAACTGGCGATAGTTTACACATCGGGCATTATTCAACTTTTTCAATGGCTTTTCGTTTAAAGCAAGGAGGCCATACACCAATTTTATTAGTAGGTGGAGCAACTGGTTTAATTGGTGATCCTAAACCAAGTGCGGAAAGACCAATGATAACTAAAGAAACGTTAGAATATAATTATAAACGCTTAAGAAAACAAGTCGAAGATATTTTTGGTTTTGAAGTAGTTAATAATTATGATTGGTCAAAAGATATTAATTTTATTGATTATTTAAGAGATTATGGTAAATTTTTCAACTTAAATTATATGTTAAACAAAGAAACTGTAAAAAGCAGATTAGATATCGGAATAACTTATACTGAATTTTCTTATATGATTATGCAAGCTTTAGATTTCTTATGGTTATATGAAAATAAAAATTGTACTTTACAAATTGGTGGCTCTGATCAATGGGGAAACATCACTTCCGGCGTTGAATTAATTAGAAAAAAAATTGGTAAAGAAGCTTTTGGGTTAACGATGCCATTGATTACTAAAGCTGATGGTACTAAGTTTGGAAAAAGTGAAGGTAATGCTATTTGGTTAGATATCAATAAAACTTCTAGTTATGAAATGTATCAATTTTTCTTAAATGCTGAAGATAGTAAAGTAATTGAATATCTAAAGAAATTAACTTTTTTATCTAAAGAAGAAATAGAAAAAATAGAAAAAAAACATTTAGCTTGTCCTGAAAAAAGAGATGCTCATAAAACCTTAGCTAAAGAAGTTATTACCTTTCTACATGGTGATGAAGAATATAAAAAAGCGGTTAGAATAAGTGAAGCCTTATTTAGTGGTAGTGTTAAAAATTTAACGAAAGAAGAAATATTGGTTGGTTTTAAAGGAGTTCCTACATTTGAGTTTAATGAATGTAATCTTGTTGATATGTTAGTTAATAATAATATATGTGCAAGTAAAAGAGAAGCAAGAGAATTTATAAACAATGGTGCAATTGCAATAAATGATGAAAAAATATTAGAAGATAAATTAATCACTAAAGAAATAGCTATTGATAATTCAATTATTGTTGTAAGAAAGGGTAAGAAAAAATATTATTTAGGAAAAATAAATTAAATTATTACAAAAAAGATTGTAATAATTTTTTTAATCTTATATAATATTAATGGTGATATATATGGAATATAAAATTACGTTAAAAGATGAGTTAGATACAATTGAATTAGCGCAGAATTTAGAATCAGAAAAATTTCCCAATATGATTATTTGTTTAAATGGTGAACTAGGTAGTGGGAAAACGGTTTTTACTAAAGCTTTTGCTAGTTCTTTAGGAATAACAGATACTATTACTTCACCAACTTTTTCAATAATTAAAGAATACAATGGTGAATTGCCATTATATCATATGGACGTATATCGATTAGATGGTAATACTAGTGGTGTTAATATAGAAGATTATTTTACTAAAGGTGGAATTGTTGTTATTGAGTGGGCTGATACGATAAAAGATATACTGCCAAAAGAAAGATTAGATATAAAGTTTAAAGTATTAGATGAAAATAAACGGGTTTTAGTTATCACACCGCATGGTAAACAATATGAAGAATTATGTGAGGCTGTTTTATGAAATATCTTTTTATAGATACTTCGAATAGTTTAATTATCAGTATATTAGAAAACAATAAAGAAATTTATTGTTTTAATAGTCATGAAATTGAAACTTCATCTAAAGTGATGGCTATTTTAGATGAAGCTTTTACTAAAACCAATTTAAACATTAGAGATATTGCTAAAATATTTATCGTTAATGGACCAGGTTCTTTTACTGGCATTAGAGTAGGAGTAACGATTGCTAAAACAATTGGTTTTTGTTTAAATATACCAATTATTCCTTTAAGTGAATTAGAGTTATTAGCTACAACTAATACTGATACAGATTATAATGTTAGTTTAATTGATGCAAGAAGAGGGTACGTATATGGTGCTATTTATGATAAAAATTTAAATTCTTATTTTAAAGGACAACACATTTTATTAAGTGATTTAGAAAAAGAATATCCTAACGATTATACTATTATAACTACTACTGCTAAAATTGATATCGTTAAAATAATTAAGAAACATGAAAATGATGAGCCAATTAATTCCCATACTTTAAAACCAAATTATTTAAAGAAAACAGAAGCGGAAGAAAATTTAGATGCTAAAAGAAGTTAATGATTTAGATTTAGTCAATGATTTAAGTGATTATAAAGTAAGTTTTAATGAATTTGATAAGGTTTTAGGTTTCTTTATAGATGATACTATCGTTGGCTTTTTAGATTATAGTGTTATTTATGATAGAATGGAAATAAATTATATTTATGTTTTAGAAAAACATCGTAAAAAAGGTATTGGTTATCAATTATTAAAATATGTAATCGATAATTATAGCTATGATATTACTTTAGAAGTTAATGTTAATAATATTGTTGCTATTAATCTATATAAAAAATTGGATTTTAAAATAGTTGCGATAAGAGAAAAATATTATAATGGAATTGATGGATATTTGATGGAAAGGAGGATTTTATGAAAATATTAGCAATTGAATCATCTTGTGATGAAACAAGTATGAGTGTTATTGAAGATGGACATATTGATTTAGGGACAGTTATTTTATCACAAATTGATATTCATAAATTATATGGTGGCGTAGTTCCTGAAATAGCTAGTCGATCCCATGTCGAAAGCGTCACAGTTGTTTTAGAAGAAACATTAAATAAAGCTAATGTTACTATGGATGAAATAGATGCTATCGCTGTCACTTATGGCCCTGGTTTAATTGGTTCATTGTTAGTTGGACTAATTGCCGCTAAAACTATTGCTTATATTTATAATAAACCCTTAATTCCTGTTCATCATATAGCGGGACACATATATGCTAATAATTTAGTTAAGAAAATGGAATTTCCTTTAATTGCTTTAGTTGTTAGTGGTGGTCATACAGAATTAATTTATATGAAAGAAAATTATAACTTTGAAAAAATTGGTGGTACTTTAGATGATGCTGTTGGTGAATGTTATGATAAAGTAGCTAGAGTATTAGGTCTTCCTTATCCTGGTGGCCCTAGTATCGATAAATTATCTAAAGAGGGAAAAGATACTTATAAACTACCACTTCCTTTAAATGATGATAGTTATGATTTTAGTTTTAGCGGTATTAAATCAGCTGTTATTAATTTAGTTCACAACGAAGAACAAAGAGGTAATGTAATAAGAAAAGAAGATTTAGCTTGTTCATTTCAAAATAAAGTAGTTGAAATATTAACTAAAAAAACTATTAAAGCATTAAAAGAATATCATGTTAAAAACTTAGTAGTAGCTGGTGGTGTTGCTGCTAATAGTGCAATTAGAAAATCTTTAGAAGAAGAATGTATTAAAAATAGTTTTGATTTAACAGTCCCACCGATTTTATATTGTACTGATAATGCAGCAATGATTGGTGCCGCTGGATTTTTTGCTTATCAAAAAGGAATTAGAGCTGATTTAAATTTAAATGCGAAAGCAAACTGTAATTTGGAGGATTTATTATGAGAAATGTTGGAACAATTGTAAGAGGTATTAGAACCCCTATTATTAAAGAAAATGATGATTTAGCTAGCATTGTTGTCGATTCCGTTATGAATGCTAGTATTAGTGAAAACTTTGAAATATTAGATAAAGATGTTATTGCCATTACTGAAGCTGTTGTCGGAATTGCTCAAGGTAATTATTGTACTGTGGATAATATTGCTAAAGACATTAAAAATAAATTCAAAACCGATCATATCGGACTAGTATTTCCTATTTTAAGTCGTAATCGTTTTTCGATGATTTTAAAAGGTATTGCTAGAGGATGCAAGCATATTACAATGTTGCTTAGTTATCCAGCTGACGAAGTGGGTAATCATTTATTCGATGAAAAATATTTAAAAGAATATGATATTAATCCTTATGTTGATACTTTAAGTTATGAAGAATATAATAAATTATTTAAAGATGAAGTTCATACTTTTACTGGCATTAATTATATTGAATTTTATAAAGAATTAGTTGAAAGTGAAAACTGTGAAATTGATTTTATCTTTGGTAATGACCCATCTGAAATATATAATTATGTTGATGAAGCTTTAGCTTGTGATATTCACACTCGTTTTAGAACAAAAGAGATTTTAAATTGTTTAGGACTAGACGATATTATGAATAAAGCAATCGATGGTTCTGGATTTAATAGTAAATATGGTTTGTTAGGTTCTAATAAATCTACTGATGAAAAGTTAAAACTATTTCCTAATGATGGTCAAAAATTG
This sequence comes from uncultured Bacilli bacterium, assembly GCA_944332695.1. Taxonomy (GTDB): domain Bacteria; phylum Bacillota_I; class Bacilli_A; order RF39; family UBA660; genus Faecisoma. The sequence continues at coordinate 11,083 of CALVKL010000007.1, read as the reverse complement.
GTTGAAGACGTTCAAAAAAAGATTAAAGATAAAACTGGTAAAGACGTCGAAGTCATGATTTATGGTGATGGAGCATTTAAAGATCCAGTCGGTAAAATATGGGAACTAGCTGACCCAGTTGTCTCACCATTTCACACTAAAGGTTTAAAGGGAACACCAAATGAAATAAAATTAAAATATGTATCCGATAATAAATTTGCTAATTTAAAAGGAGAAGAATTACAAAAAGCGATTAGAAATGAGATAAAACAAAAAGATAAAGATTTAAAAGGACAAAATATCACTTTAGGAACAACTCCAAGACAAATAACTGATCTTTTAGGTTCTCTTTGTGATTTGACTAGTGGTTCTGGTGATAAAGGAACACCTGTTGTTTTAGTTCAAAGATATTTTACTAATTATGCTGATGAATAAACTGTTTTTTAACAGTTTTTTAAAATTTGTATATTAAAATTCTTAAAAAATGTATATTAGATTAAAAAAAATAATTGTTTTATGATAAAATTTATTTGAAGAGATTAAAAAGTCTTTGTATAAAAATGAATATATTGAAAGATAAGTTGATAAAAAATGATGATGATTTAGTTGTTTTAAATAGATTTAAAATCTTAGAAATTTAGTTATAATAGTAAAGAGGTAATGTTTATGGATAAAATAATTATTAAAGGTGCTAGAGAAAACAATTTAAAAAATATTAATATTGAATTACCAAAAAATAAATTAATTGTTATGACTGGTGTATCGGGAAGTGGGAAAAGTAGTTTAGCTTTTGATACGATTTACGCTGAAGGTCAAAGAAGATATGTTGAAAGTCTATCTGCTTATGCTAGACAATTTTTAGGTGGAACTGATAAACCTGATGTTGATAGTATAGAAGGCTTAAGTCCATCAATTAGTATTGACCAAAAGACAACTAATAAAAATCCTCGTAGTACAGTTGGAACAATTACGGAAATATATGATTATTTAAGATTGTTATATGCAAGAATTGGTGTCCCTTATTGTCCAATTCATAAAGAACCAATTACTAGTCAGAGTATTGAAGAAATGACTAATCAGATTATGAATTTAGAAACTAATACTAAGATTAGAGTTTTAAGTCCAGTTGTTTATGGTGAAAAAGGAACACATAAAGATTTATTAGAAAAACTAAAAAAAGACGGTTATGTTCGCATTATTATTGATGATAATGAATACGAATTAGGAGAAGAAATAAATTTAGAAAAAAATAAAAAACATTTTATCAAAGTTGTTATCGATCGATTAATTATTAAAGATGAAATAAGAAGTAGATTGTATGAATCAATTGAGCTTGCATCTAAATTAAGTAAAGGTAAAGTAGTAATTGATGTTGTTGGACAAGATGAAATTATTATGAGTGAAAATTATGCTTGTCCAAAGTGTGATTTCTCTTTGCCAGAGCTAGAACCTAGAATGTTTAGTTTTAATTCCCCATATGGTGCTTGTGAAGATTGTAAAGGCCTAGGAATAAAACTTAAAATTGACGAAGATTTAATTATTCCAAATAAAGATTTAAGTATTAATGAAGGAGCTATTGTATCTTTAAATTTAGAAGATGAAAATAGTATTTATTCAACACAAATAAATACTTTGGCTAAGTATTATGATATTGATTTAGACTTACCAATAAAAAAGCTAGACCGCAAAAAATTAGATATTATTTTATATGGTTCTAATGATATATTAGAATTTAAATATACTTCTAAAAACGGTAATACTCGCAATAGTAAAGATTGTTATGAAGGTGTAATTACTAACTTAGAAAGAAGATATATAGAGACTAAAAGTAATTGGATAAGAGAATGGATTGAAAACTATATGACTGAATCAGTTTGTCCAACATGTAAAGGGGCAAGATTAGCTGATTCCGTATTAGCTGTTTTAATAAATAAAAAAAATATCTATGAAGTTACTAAATTAAGTATTAAAGAATTAAAAGATTTTTTATCTAATTTAAAATTAACTAAAGAACAACAAAGTATTTCAGAGTTAATTATTAAAGAAATAGTAGCTAGATTAACATTTTTGATTAATGTTGGATTAGAATATTTAACTTTAAATCGAAGTGCTGGTACTTTATCAGGTGGCGAAGCAGGAAGAATTAGATTAGCTACCCAAATTGGTTCAAGATTAACGGGAGTTTTATACGTTTTAGATGAACCAAGTATCGGTTTGCACCAAAGAGATAATAATCGCTTAATTAATTCTTTATTGGAAATGCGAGATTTAGGGAACACTTTAATCGTTGTCGAACACGACACTGATACAATGTTAGCTAGTGATTATTTAGTTGATATTGGACCACTTGCTGGATTGCATGGTGGGGAAGTTGTTGCATGTGGTACACCAAAAGAAGTAATAGCTAATCCTAATAGTATTACAGGCAGGTTTCTAGCTGGTATTGATAAAATCGAAGTTCCCTCAAAAAGAAGAAAAGGTAACGGTAAAAAATTAGAAATAATAGGTGCGAAAGAAAACAATTTAAAAAATATTAATGTCAAAATACCTTTAAATACTTTTACTTGTGTAACTGGTGTATCGGGAAGTGGGAAATCAACACTAATTAATGAAATATTATATAAAGCAGTAGCTAGTAATTTATATAAATTTAAAGAAAAACCAGGTTTACATAAACAAATAAAAGGACTAGAAAATATCGATAAAGTAATTGATATATCGCAAACACCAATTGGGCGAACTCCAAGAAGTAATCCCGCAACTTATACTGGTGTCTTTGATGATATAAGAGATGTGTTTGCTGCTACTAAAGAAGCGAAAATAAAAGGTTATGATAAAGGAAGATTTTCATTTAATGTCAAAGGCGGAAGATGCGAAGCTTGTTGGGGCGATGGTGTTAAAAAGATAGAAATGCATTTCTTACCGGATGTTTATGTGCCGTGTGAAGTATGCCACGGAACAAGATACAATCAAGAAACTTTACAAATCAAATACAAAGGAAAAAGTATTTATGATGTTTTAGAAATGCGAGTTGAAGAAGCAATCGAATTTTTCGAAAATGTTCCTAAAGTTAAAAGTAAATTACAAATGTTAATGGATGTTGGATTATCTTATGTTAAATTAGGTCAAAGTGCTCCAACATTATCAGGTGGCGAAGCAGCTAGAGTAAAATTAGCTAAAGAATTACAAAAAAAACCAACTGGTAAAAGCTTATTTATTTTAGATGAACCAAGCACTGGTTTACACAGCTATGACATTAAAAAATTGCTATTAATTTTACAAAAAATTGTCGATAATGGTGACACTGTCTTAGTTATTGAACATAATCTAGATATCATTAAAGTAGCTGATTATATTATTGATTTAGGTCCAGAAGGTGGCGATGAAGGTGGTGAAGTCGTTGCTTGTGGCACACCAGAAGAAATAATTAAAATTAAAGAAAGTTATACAGGTCAATTTTTAAAAGATTACTTAAAATAAATCTACATATTGCTATGTAGATCTTTTTGATTTATTAAATAAAACACATTCTCTTTTATTATTTAGATTAAAAGAAAAATCTTTTTTATTTGGTGATAAAAATCTTTTTATTGTTACAATACGATTATATTTAAATGGATGGTCGAAATCTATTTTTACTTCTTCATCATTATTATAATAACTTTCATCTAAATAATAAGGATCCCATAAGTAAAAGTTATTTTTATCATAATCAGTTAATAACACATAATGTTCGCACTTTTGATAGGTTCTAAACAAGACACAACCTTTATTATCAATACATTCTTTTATTTTTTCTATCGTTACGTTCTCATTTAATAAATGTTCGCAAGTTAAATTATAGTTATTGCTTTTTACATGTTTAGTTAGCCATTCACATATTTTTTCCACAGCTCTCTACTTGTACCACCCTGACCAATTTTTCCATCATCATCATAACAATCAAGACTATATTTTGTAACAACTTTAACTAATTCAGCTGGTATTTCTTCTCTTTTGTATAAATACATAATAGCATTTAAAATAGATACAGTTCCACAATCAAATTCTGTCATTTGAAATCTTAATGGTGTTTTCAAATATATCACATTCTTATATTGATTATATCATTTTATCTAATTACTTGGTTATAAAAATTGTGATAAAGGTAATTTAATACGAGTGTAAGCAAAACATAAAAATTAAGAATTATATTTATATAAAGTTAAAAAATAAAAGAAATTTCATTTTTTTTAAAATAAAAAGGATTTCACTTACTTTTAGTCTATATAACTAATGAGGAGGTGAAATGTGAAAAAGTTTTTATGGTTAATATTTTTGTTGTTTTTAGGTGTTAAAATTGAAGCTAAAGAAATCTATTATTCAGATTATTCAATATTTAGTGAATTTCAACAAGAAGAAATAATTGGTTCTGATATTATCGATGTTGAAAGGGAAGACCGTTATCTTTGGTATAAAGAAATACAAGAAAAACAAGATTATCAATTATATAATCTAGAAGATAAATTTAGTAATGATTGTTATCTTACGAATTATTCTAATTGGCAAGATGAAAAAATAAATAATCCAGGTTATATTTATGAAGAAAGAAACGTCTACCAATATACCAAGTCAAAAACTATTAGATATATTCATTTATATAATTTACAAGGTAGTTATGGTGCTTTTAGAATGACAGAATTAACAATCAAAGTTAACAACAAAGAAATCGATTATGAATATATATGTGAAGGATGTCTTTCTGGGTTTGATGATTATATCAATAATGGAATATATGATGAAAATAAATCTTATATTAATAATGGTGGATCTTTAATAATTGATTTAGGTAAAGAATATCCACTTAATCAAATCGAAGTTATTTTTTATATTTTTGATTTAGGTCCTAGTGATAAACTTTATACAATTGGTTATTCTAAAGATAAAAAGGATATTTTCATTGCTCAAAGTTATATTTTAAATTTTGCTGATGAATATTGGGATAACGCTTTAAAAGTTGTAAAAAAAATAACAGATTTAAATATTAGTCTTCAAGAATGGACAACAATAGAAACATCTTATGAAATTGATAATGATATAAGCATTGTTGATACAAAAATTAATAAACAGTATCGTTATCAAGAAAAATGGTGTAGGGCTTATGAAACACAAAAAGAATATTATCAAGAATATTCAAATAAAGCTATAGATGACTATATTTATTGTGATGAAGAAAGTAAAAAAGTCTTTTATCGCTATCGAATTCGCGATAAATTAGAAATTGATGTCTATGACATAACTGATGAAGACTTTGATTTAAATAATTTTATTATTTCTAGTACTGATGATGTTAAAATCGAAGATAATATTGATTGGAATAAAAATGGAATTTATGATATAACTTTTATTTTAAATGATTTAAATATAACTAAAAGTGTAAATTTAAATATTCCTTCTAATACAGTCAACGAACTAGAAGAAAAAATATTTGTTTTAGAACAACAAATATCCAATTTAAAAGAAGAGTTAAAAAATCAACAAAAACTTTATGAAGAACAACTAAAAGAATTAGAAGAAAAATTAACTAATTGTCAATTAGATAATGATTGTTTAAAAAATATACTAGAAGAAAAAGAATTAACAATAAAAAAACAGGAAGAAAAACTAATCAATTTGAATGATAAAATCAATCAATTACAATCAGAAATAATCATTAAATTTGATGAAATTAATTATTTAAATCAAGATAATAAATTACTAAAAGACAAGATTGATAAACTAAATGAACAAATCACTAGTTTAAAAAATACCACTTCTGATTTAAATCAAAAAGTTATAATTCAGTATGATAAAGTTACTGATTTAATAAATATTAATCAATTTTATAAAAACAAAATTGATGAACTAACGGAAGATTTAAAATTATTAAATGAAAGTACTAATAAGAACCTAACTGATAAAAATAACTTAATTAATCAATATGAACAAAAAATAAAAGAATTAGAAGAAAAACTAAACGATAATAATTGTTTAACCGATTTAAAAAATGAACAAAATACTAATAAAGATTTAAATAATAAATTAAATAATTATGTTTTAAAAATTAACGGTAATCGTATTTTTGACATAACTATGGTTGTTTTATTTATATTACTTTTATCATATGTCATTTTTAAAAATCAAAAACCTAAAAAATAAGTCTAGTTTTGTCGAATCCGTATAAAAAAAACAAGATGTGTGCTAAATTATTATGGAAGGTGATTATGTTTGTTAGATATAGATATTGAATTTTTTAAAGGAATATTATTTATTAGATTAACTGGTGTTTTAAATAAAAATACTGTTGGTAAATTGAAGCAAGAAGTTAATACATTAGTTTCAGAAAATGGTATTAGAAATACGGTGTTTAATGTTAGTGGATTAGATTCTATTGATTACTATGGTATTAATAGTTTGTTAAATAATTATGAATTATGTAAGAATAATCATGGTAAAAGTCTACTATGTGGTTTAAATAATAATTTAGTTAAACATCGAATTAATAATAGTCGATTATTAAAATATATGTATGAAACTTCTGATGAATTAAGTGCAATTAATATAATTAACTTATAGGAGGGATTAATGGAAGAATTAATTCTTGAAAATAAAAATCTCATTTATTCAATTACGAAATATTTTGAAAAATACTCAAATAAAGAAGATTTGTTTCAAGCTGGATGTATTGGGATGATTATGGCTTATAAGAATTATGATGAAAGTATGAATGTTAAATTTACTACATATGCTTATCCATATATTTTAGGAGAAATGAAAAAATTAGTCCGAGAGGATAAAAGTATTAAAATAAGTCGCAATATTCAAATGCTTAATTTGAAAATCGAGAAAGCCAAAATTTTATTAAGTCAAAAGTTAATGCGTGAACCTAATAATGCTGAATTATCCGATTTTCTAGAATTACCTATTTATGTAATAGCTGAAGCGATTAATAGTACTAAACCTATTTATAGTATTGATGAATCATTAAACGATGAAGGTAAGGAAATTACATTACAAGATACGATTGGAAAGACTGATAATGTTGATGATTTATTACTGTTGAAAGATGCGTTAGATAAGTTAACTCCTTTTGAAAGAAAATTAATTAGCAAAAGATATTTAAATGATTTAACGCAACAACAAACCGCTGATGAATTGGGAATTACTCAAGTTCAAGTTTCACGTGGCGAACAAAAAATATTAACCAAGCTAAAATCTAAACTAGTTGCATAAACTAGTTTTTTTGTATAAAAAAAATAATATTTTCACATAATAAAATCGGAGGGAATATTATGGAAAAAAACAAATATAAAAATTTAGTTAATAAACATACACCCAAAGAAAATGTTATTTATAATGGATTAATAGCTTTCACGATTGGTGGATTAATGGGAGTTTTGGGACAAGCTTTGATTGATATTTATATGTATATTTTTAATATTTCAACTAGTGATGCCGCAATGTTGATGATTGTAACTTTGGTATTTTTAGGTTGCTTTTTTACTTGTTTAGGTTTTTTTGATAAATTAGTACATTTTGCAAGGTGCGGTTTAATTATTCCCATAACGGGTTTTGCTCATGCAATGATGAGTGCAACTTTAGAATATCGTAAAGAAGGTCTTGTTACAGGTATTGGAGCTAATATGTTTAAATTAGCTGGCTCAGTTATTATTTTTGGAGTTGTTAGTTCTTATCTTTTTGGGTTACTTAGATTAATAATAATGGGAGGATAATATGACTTTTAAATATAATAATGTGTATATAAATGAAACATCTACTATAACTGGTCCATATGAAAGTAAAGGACCATTATCAAAATATTTTGATAAGAGTTATGAAGATTTATATTTTAATACAAAAACATGGGAATTAGCTGAAGTTAAGTTGATTGAAGAATCTGTTGATATATTACTAAATAAGATAGGAAAAACAAAATTTGATGTTGATGTTATGGTATCGGGGGATTTATTAAATCAAATAGCGGCTACTAACTATGCTGCTTCTAGTTTGAAAATTCCTTTAATAGGAGTTTATTCTGCTTGTGCAACTAGTGTCTTAGGCCTTATTATAGCTTCAAATATGGTTGAAGCTAAACAGGTTAAAAATGCAATAACATCAACTTCTTCACATAATAACACAGCTGAAAAACAATTTAGATATCCTGTTGAATATGGGGGTCCAAAAAGAAAAACGACTACTTTTACATCTACTGGTGGTGCTAGTGCTTATTTATCCAGTGATAAGAAAGGAATAAGGGTTGAAAGCGCGACGTTAGGAACGGTGGTGGATTTAGGAGTTACTGATGTTTACCATATGGGAGCAGTTATGGCTCCAGCAGCGGCTAAGACAATTTATGATCATTTAAAAGATACCAAAAGAGAAATCGGTTATTATGATTTGATTTTAACTGGCGATTTAGGAATTTATGGCAAAGATATTTTAAAAGATTATATACAAACCGAATATAATTTAGAATTAAAAAATTATGATGATTGTGGAACGATGATTTATGATGTTACTTCTCAACCAGTATATGCAGGGGCAAGTGGACCAGCTTGTGCGCCACTAGTTACTTATAGTTATGTTTTTGAACAAATGAAAAAAAATAATTTAAAAAGAGTTTTATTAGTAGCTACAGGTGCTTTAATGAATCCAACAATGATTAACAATAAAAGTAGCATTCCTAGTATTGCTCATGCTATTAGTTTGGAGGTTGAATAATGATTTATTTAAATGCTTTTCTTTTTTGTGGGATAGTATGTTTAATAGCACAATTAATTTTAGATAACACTAAACTAACACCAGGTCATATTACTACTATATTTGTTGTAGTGGGAGCATTTTTAGATGTGTTTGGTATATATGATAAAATAATTTTATGGGCTGGTGGTGGAGCGATGGTTCCAATAACTAGTTTTGGACATTTGTTAATTCATGGTGCTATGGCTACTACTGTAGAGGTCGGAATAATGGGATTAATGAGTGGTATGTTTAATTTGACAGCATCAGGTATTACTGCAGCTATTGTTTTTTCTTTTATTTTGTCTTTAATATTTAAACCGAAGGATTGACATTATTTCTTTATTTTGCTATTATTAAGCTAGGGTGGTTTTATGAAGTATGTTATAAGGGTAGTTTGTGTTTTGTTGTTGGTATCTTGTGGTTTATTTATGTATTTCTATGTTCAGGATAAAAAAGAGACTGAAAGATTAAAAGAAGAGGAAAAAAGATTAGAAGAAATAAGATTAGAAAATGAACGAGAAGTTCTTAGAAGTCAACTTTTATTAGAAGCAGAAGAGTTATTCAAAGGTTATTATGTTGATGAAGCAATATCATTATTAGAAAAAGATAATAGTTTAATTAATGATGTGATTCAAAATAAAATTGATGAATATAAAGAATATAAAGATAGTTATGTTTTATATGAAGGTACTGTTCATCATATCTTTTTCCACAGTTTAATTTTATATCCAGAATATTTATTTAGAAATATAAATGTTCCAACTGGTGGATATAATGAAGGCTTTAGTTATAAAAGAGAATTAGAAAGAATGTTACCATTGTTATTAGAAAATGGCTTTGTCTTATATAACATAAAAGATATATATGAAAAAGATGAAACTGGTAAAATGGTAAGAAAAGATATATATTTACCTAAAGGAAAAAAACCACTTATATTATCAGTTGATGATCCCGCTTTAACATATGGAGTTGGTTTTGCTGATCAAATGATTGTTGATGAAGATGGTAATCTTGCAACTAAAGTAAAAACACCAGATGGTGAAACGATTACTACTTATGATGGTGATGTTGAGTTAGTAGTTAATAATTTTATAAAAGAGCATCCAGAGTTTTCATATAAAGGTGCAAGAGGAATAATTGCAACAACCGGTTGGGAAGGATTTTTCGGTCATGAATTAGATACAGAAGAATCAAAAAATGAAGCTAAAAAAGTAGCCGATAAATTAAAAGAAGAAGGTTGGTTATTTGCTAGCCATAGTTATACTCATAATCGCAATTATTATTTCGGACCAAATTCTAATGCTTATAATATAAAATCTGACACATCAAGATGGAAAGCAAAAATGGAACCAATAATTGGTAAGACCAATATTTTTATAGCACCATTTGGTTATAGGTTAAAAGGTGCTGGATTACAAGTTATATTAGATAATGGATTTGATATATATTGTACTGTCGCCAGTGTTTCTTATGAAGAACTATATGATGATTACGCCTTAATGAGTCGAATTGAAATGGGTGGCTACGCTTACGAGAAATATACAAAATATATAAACAATAACTTATTTGATGTTAGTAAAGTAAGAGATTCATATCGTCCACCTGTACTAAGTAATTAAAATGTTTTTTTAATAAATAGTGTTGGTGGAACCAAAAATTAATGATAATGAGTAATTGAAAGGCAGATGAAAATCTGTTCTTTTTGATGTTTGTAAATACTAGTAATAATCATAATTCTAGTTTTAAAGTGATAGAAAAATTTATTATATATACAAAACTACAAAAAAATATCTTTTTTTAATAATAGTTATTGATTATTTGTGAAAAATATAGTAAAATGTATTTGTGGCTATTTGGAGTAGTACTCAAGAGGCTGAAGAGGCGCCCCTGCTAAGGGTGTAGGTCGGGTAACCGGCGCGAAGGTTCAAATCCTTTCTACTCCGCCATATTGGTTATAGCATACAAAAAAGTATGATATAATATATAGACTTTATAAACTTTTATTATTTTTTGGTTGTGAGTCAATAAATTTAAAAAGTTTGAAATAGTCTTATTAGAGAAAGAGTTTTTATAACTCTTTTTTCTTGTTTATTATCTGTATGTATATATGTATTAACTGTTGTAGTTATATTATTATGACCTAATCTTTTTGATATTTCTATTATTGGTATTCCACTTTTATATAATAAACTTGCGTGTGAATGTCTAAATTCATGTATTTTAATATATTTAACACCTGCTTTAATACTTGCTTTTTTTATATTTCTTCTAATGCTAGTAGGTGCTAATGGTTTTAAGCCGCCAAATAAGAAATAATCATAATTTTCAATATTATATTTTTGTA
>CALVKL010000006.1 GCA_944332695.1 uncultured Bacilli bacterium | reverse complement strand
CATCATCCTCCTAGATTAATTTTATCAAATTTTGTATAAGTTGACTTATCTAGTTTTTATTATAAGAGTCTTTCAAAATAAAAAGCAATTCAATCCTCAAAGGACGAATTGCTCGTGGTACCACCTTAATTTATAGAATTAACTACCTTTTAGACTATAATGCGTCACCAAAATAAACTCCAAAGGCGAATTCCTAAAAGATCATCAAATGTTTCCACCAACCACATTCTCTCTATTAATAATTACTTTTAGTACTACTTCTTTTTCATTGTTTATCTAATTCTTGTTGGCCCTGCCATAGACATTTCTACAGTAGGAACTTGATTATTTAAACTAGCAAGTAATTGTTCCAATCCTAAGCTTTGATTATTCAAAGCTTCAGTTGGCGGTAAACTATTTAAATAATTTGTTAATTCTGGTAATTTTCCTTTAGCTATAGCCAATGGTATTGCTATTGAAATAACCTGCGTCAGATTACCTTTTCTTCCTAAATTATAATTAGCAGCATCATTATATTTATCAATTAAATTTGGCATAATTAAACTCCTTTAATTTATTCATATATTAAATTAACATTGTTAGTGAAATAAGCACTGAACATTTTATCTTCGCCAACAATTTTTTCTAAAATATTACTTGCAATAATTTCATCTTCATATTCAGAGTCAGTATCATTACCAACTAAATAATTAGTTAGCCTTTCGGTATAACCAATATTTAAAGCTTCATAATTATTATCTTTATTAAAACCGGTAAAATTATCTTTAGCAGTTATTATATTTAATAATTCACGCATCAAAACATGTTTGCAATCATTATCTTCTATCTTAGATAAATTAATTAACAACTCATTAGTTATTGGATTATATTTTGAAGAATTCTTAATTAAAAATTTACTTCCTTTTATTATTTTTAAAGTTTTCAATCGTTCATTTAAGTTAGCAAGATTAACATTAGGAAACTTGCCATTAAATAAAACTACTAATTCCATTAAACAATCTTTGATGTCATCAGTTAAATTAGGATTGGAATTTAATGAATTTTTAATTTCATTTAAGTCCATTTTTAATCACCTATTTGTTATTTTAACACATTTTTTTCATAATTACAATTTTTTTTGATAATTTTTTTAAACTAATAAAAATAATTATGATTTAATTCATAAATATATTCAATTTATATTTATTTAAAAATAAAGAAAAAAGTGATATAATATTTTAAAGGAGGAACGATATTATGAATTTCCAATTTAATAAAGAAAAAATTTTATTATCTATTTTAATTTTAATTATCATGTGTTCATGTTCTAATAATGAAGTTTTAAAAGAAAACTATAAACAATATAATTCAATAGATGCGCAAAATAAAGAAGAATTAATTGAGAAAATAGAGATTAATGAAAATTATAAACAACATAATTCAATAGATGAACAAAATAAAAAAGAACTAACTGAGAAAGTAGAGATTAATGAAAACAATAATACTAACATTGAATACAACATAAAAAATAATAACTTTAAGCAACCAAATATTACCTACTCATATAAAGATAAAGAAATAATTAACACACTGGAAGTATTAAAAAATGAAACCGACACAATTTTAAATAACGATACTATTACTAATGCTAAAGACAAATTAAAAGGTATTTTTATTACTATTGTTGACTTCATCTTTTATGATAGTGAAATAAATGGTATTACTTTTGACGAGTTAACGTTATCCGGAAAACAAAAAATTTTGGAAATAGCTTCTTCTATTGATACCAAAATTGAAAATAAGTTCCCTAATTATAAAGAAACAATATCAGAAAAAGCTAAAAAGGCGTTTAATAAAGCTAGTGAAATAATAAAAGAAGGCGCTAAGAATATCAATGAATTTTCATATGATAAGCTAGGAGAAGAAAATTATAACAAAATTATTGAAGTTAAGGATGAAGTTGTTACATATACTAAAAAAGCATTTAGTATAATTGGCGAAATCGGTAGCTCTTTATTTGATAGTAGTAAAGATTATATAAAAAATTGGTATGAAAGTTTTAAAAACTAATACCAATTTTTTTATATATTTAACATTTCAACTTCATCATCATTTTTAAGTAAAAAGGCATTGGCATCATCAGTATCTAAATGTAGCTCGAAAAAAGCTTCTTGACTTGGTTTAACATTAACTTCAATAATACCTTTTTTTTCGCCGTTTATTTTAATATTTACTTTATCAGGAATATTGTATTTTTGTTTTTCATCATAAGTAATATGAATATGTCTATCAGCTATAATACAACTATTAGTTACAATTGTACCATTAGGTCCAATTAATGTTACGGTTTCTGCATCTTTCAAATTACCTGAACTTCTAACAGGAGGATTAATTCCTAATTTATAGGCATCAGTTTTAGAAATTTCTACTTGCGTATAATCCCTAACCGGTCCTAGAACTCTAACATTTGTTATTTCTGATTTAATAGTTTTAATAGTAACAAATTCATTAGAAGCAAACTGTCCAGGTTGTTTTAAATCCTTCGATTTAGTTAATTCTTTCCCAAACAATATATCTAAATCATTTTGCGTTAAATGAATATGACGATTAGAAACGCCAACTGTTATTTTCATAAACATCACCTAATCAATTATAACATATTTTATAAAAATATTTAATATATTTTATATGAAAGGAGAAATTATGAATTATTATTATCAACCAAATTTAAGGCCTACCCCACCGGGGAATACAAATTATCAACAAATGGCTTTACCAGCAGAACAATCTTATATAGAAAATATATTAAGATTAAATAAAGGAAAAAAAGTACGTGTTCACCAAACATTTCCTGATTCAAACGAATGGCGTGATTTAGAATTTACAGGAATCATCGAACAATCAGGAAGAGATCATATTATTTTAAGCGATCCGACTAATGGAGTGTGGCAAGTGTTATTAATGATATATGTTGACTATATTTCGTTTGATGAACCAATTAATTATGATCCAGAATTTTATTTAAATAATTGATATTTAAAAAAAAATTTGTTATAATTGATTATGGTGATAGTAGATGATATTTTTTGTAGCAGTAATAATTGTAATATGTTTAATCTTAATATGGTATTCAAATACATTTAATAAATTTCAAAGTTTAATAGTTAGAATAAATGAAGTTGAAGCTAACATTGACACAACTTTAAGAAAAAGATTTGATTTATTAAATAAATCCATCAGCATTATTAAAGCAAACATTAATACTGATGAGGAAGTCTTGGAGTTGATTGTTAAATTAAGAAGTCGAAAAATATCTAATTTCGATTTAGACCGACAACTATATGAAGCTATTAATGAATTTAATTATTATAAAGATAATTACCCTGAATTAAATAAAAGTGAAGCTTTATTAAAAATCGCCGCTTCTTTAAATGAAAGTGAACATGAAATAATTGCTTTACGAAAATACTATAATGACATCATTACAGAATATAACAAATTAATAAGAAAATTCCCAAGTAATGTTGTCGCCTTAATAACAAAATATAAAGAAAAAACTTATTACGATGGAAAAAACATGAACGATGATATAACAAATGATTTTAAATTATAAAAACAGTTCAATTTCTTAGAACTGTTCTTTTTATTTTCTTTGGGTTTTTACTAATTTTAATAATAAATAATATAATAAATAAAAATATTAAACTAATACTTATAATAGAAGTAGTTTGACTATCATTATCTAATATAACTGAATTTTGCTCATTAGTCTCTATTTTTATTACATACTCACCCTCAGCTGAATATAAAAAGTTTTCTTTAGCATATCTAGCAACATATTCAGGATCGTTTAATTTTTCTATTTCTATTTTTAAGTTAGCTTTTTCATCTTGTAAAGCAACTAACTCGTTTTTTAAATTTCGCTCTTCATTTCTTAATGAAATATAATTATAAGTATATGAAAAAAGGGTAACGAAAAAATATCCTATTGCCAAAATAGAAAGAACACCAAATATTAATAATCTTCTTTTTGATTGTTTCGATACTCTTCTTTTCATAATTATCAACCATATAAAATTATATCATCTTTTTATTAATAAAACAATAATTAAAAATACAAATTAATTACTAGAAATTAAATCTATGATACTCTTTTTTAATATTTTATTTACAGGTATTTTAACAGCAAATAAAATATAAATATAAAGTAAAAATATTAATAATACAACTTTTATTAATGATGGAGTAATATTAAAATTAAAAATCAAAAAGATACATAATGATGTCAAATAAAAAATTATTATAGCTAAGACAATTGTCTTAAATATTGTTGATGTATATTCCTTTATTAAAATATTTTTTATCCTTTTTTTACTAATATTAAATAATTGAAGATACCCAATTTCCCTTTTTCTTAAATTTAATTTATATAATATTTCATTATTAATAAATAAAAATGCAATAATACCACTAAGGACAAATAAAATAAGCAAAATATTAAAAACTAAATCAATAGTATACTGATATTCATTAATTTCTTCTTCCCAATATAAATAAATATTGTTTTTATTAATAATATCTAATGCTGCTTTGTTATCATAAAGATTTTCAATACTAATTAAAGTTGATCTGGATTCTAAAACAGGGGCAAATTGTTTAATTAAATCTTCTTGCATAAAAACAGCTTTAGCATTTTTTTGTAGATTATAATAAATATTAGAACTATTTATTAAATCGATAATAGAATCGTCATCTTTTATAATTCCACTAACAGTATATTCTTTATTATTTAAAACTATTTTTTCTAGATTTTTATTGTTTATTCCATATTCTTGAGCTAACGAAGAAGTTATTAATACTTCATTATTTTGAGGAAACTCACCTATATATAGAACATCCTTATTTTTAAAAATACTATCACTGTAACTTGTTAAAGAATAAAAATCTATCCCCTCATTTTGATAAAAATAGTTGTCATATATTTTTATATTTTCAATATTTTCAAACAAATAAAGTTTTTGAGTAAGTACATCAAAACAATTTATTGGATATTTATCTTCCATTATTTTTAAAGCTTCTTTCTTAAAATTGTCTTTTATTCCAATTAAAATTAATAATAGAACTAATAAAGTTGTAAGAATAACTGTCGTTCTAGTATTTTTTTTTATTTTTTTATTAACATATTTTCTATCAATGTCTTTGAAATTATTAGAAAAAGTTTTCTCATATTTAATATTGTAATTATTCTTTATTTGATTATTTTGAATTTGTCCTACTTTTCCATAATCTAAATTAATTATGCAATCAGCTACATCATCAAATATTTTATCATGGGTAGCTATAATAATAATTCTACTATCATTTCGTAATTTAGCTAGTTCATTAACGATATTAATAGCTGATGCTTTATCTAATGAGGAAGTTGGTTCATCTGCAATAATTATTTTAGTATCACTTAATAGAGCCCTTATAATAGCAATTCTTTGTCTTTCTCCACCAGAAAGTTGATTTGGAAATTTAGAAAATAAATTTATTACGTTAAATGCTTCAGCATAATATTTAATTTTATCTTCATCTGAAGAAATTAGTAGTAAATTATCATATATGTTCAAATTACTTATCAATAAACTATTTTGAAAAATATAACTAACATTAGTTTTTAAATCACTATTTTTAATTATAGCATCATTTAAATATATATTTCCTTCATAATTATTATCAATTCCAGAAATTATATTCAATAAAGTCGTCTTTCCACAGCCACTTATTCCTTTTATCACATAAATTTTTCCATCTAAAAATTCAAGATTAATACTATTTAATACATGATTATCATTATAATATTTATTGATATTTTCTAGTTTTATCATAATAAATCCCTCGATTCTTGTAAAAGATAATACCATCCCATCTTTTTAATCTTTTTTGATAATAAATGTGAAACTAGTAAACTAATAAATAATATAGATACAATAAAAATAAATATAAATAAGAAATTAAACGAAAATAAAGTAAAGGATAATATATTAAATGAATCATTTATAAAATTTAAAACTAAAGCTATTATGATAGCTAAAATTAACGACAATGATAATAATTTAATCAAGTGAAGGAAGTTTGTTATAATATAATTTTTAGTTATTTCTTTTAAAGAATATCCATAATAGTTATAAACACAATAATTAAATTTTGAATATTCTAAATTAGTCATCATCGACTGAAAATAAAATAGTAATGATATAAAAAGAACAACAATAACTAACGGATACAATATTATCGATAACATTAAAAAGTTATCCATTAATGTAAGATAATTATCATCAAGTCTTTCAACAAAAGTATTTTCTTGATTAATATACTTTTCATAAGCATTATACATCGAGCGAAAATCTTTAAAGTAGACATCATAATAAATAGAACTTTTCTCTTCTAAATCTTTAAAATAATTGTTCATAAATTCATTATTTAAAAAATATCTAAATTTTAATGACGATTCAGTTTGAGATATAGCTTCAAAATATTTAAAATCATACTCGTTAAACTCATCAAAAATACCGCGTATTGTAAATTCTTCTTTTCCATTATATAAATTAAGAGTTATATTTTTACCAATCAAAGTCGAAACATCATTATTACCTGACAATTCTTTAGCTTTATCTAAATCAATAATAACATCATATTTATCTTTAAAATAGCTTCCATAGATAATACGATTGCTTAATTTGAAATATTCTTCTTTACTAGGTAAAGTGATAACATTAATTTCATAGTCAAAGTCGATTGTTGCACCATCAGGAAGATTTTGTTGTGGTAAATTCTGCCAATAATTTGTAACAACTTCTTTAGGATAATCATTATTTAAAAATTCATTACATATTTCTTTATTTTCTTCTTTACAAACCACTTCAAATTGATTAACATTATATTTTTTTTCAATACTAGAAAATAGTTTATTAACTGGTGTATCACATACAAAACAAATTAAAATAGAAATTAAAAAAACGCAAAACAAAATTAAACTACTTTTCTTTTTAAATGTAGAGTATCTATATTCTTTTAGCATATATTGAAATAATTTAGTTTTAGTTTTGATTTTATTTTTATATTGCTCATTTAATGATCTAGAGCAATCGCCATAATCTTTATTATAATAATTTAATCTATTAAAATCTATTGTTTTATCAACATAATCTTTTATAGCTAAATCATGAGAACTAACAATAAGCAAAACATCTTTTTTTAACTTTTTTAATATATTAAAAACAATTATTTTATTTTTTTCATCTAGTGATGCTGTTGGTTCATCCAATAATAATATTTTTTTATTTTGTAATAGTGCTCTTATAATAGCAATTCTTTGTCTTTCTCCTCCAGATAATTGATTAGGATAAGCATCTTTTAAATTTGATAAATAAAATTTCTCTAAATAATCTAAAATTTTATTTTCATCATTATTGCAAAGCATTAAATTATCAAATACCGTTAGATAATCAATAAAATAAGTATTTTGAGAAATATAACTTACCAAATTAATTGTTTCATCATTTTTTACTATATTAGTGTATTTTTTACCAAAATCAGAATATGCAATATACCCATTATTAAACGGTTCTAACCCATACAAAATATTTAATAAAGTTGTTTTACCACTTCCACTTCGACCATATAAAAGATATAAACCAGTATCATTAAATTTATAAGAAAAATTATCAAATATTTTTAAGTCGCCATAACTTTTGCTTATTTTATTACATACAATCATTTTTTACTCCTCAATCTGGTTTAATAAAGAATATATTTCGTTAAAATCAAAAGTTTTCCCTTGATAATCGAGTGTCTCTTTAAATGATTGATTTGAAATTATTAAATCTGATAGTTCTAAAATGTGTTCGTAATCTGATTGTCGTTCAGAAGTTGCTTGATTATTGGCAATTAAATCAGATAAATGAATATTTATTTCATCATATAAAAAATCAATTTTTAAAAATTTAATGTGACCATAGTCTAAAATGTAACCAACTTTAAGTACACCATTATTTACTCTTTTGTCATAACTAGATTGAAATGGAATGGTAAGATATTTACCTAAAGTCGGTTCTGTGGAATCTAAAGCTTTATTAAATAAATCAACAATAATATCTTTATTAACATAAGATAGTTCTAAATCTTTTAAATCTTCTAAAGTTATACTTCTCTCAAAACGTTTTTCTTCAAAATAATCATGAATTTTTTCAACATCTTCGTCAGCAGGTCTATAATATAAAAGTATTTGTTGTTCCACTTTCATTTCATAAAGTTTTTCACCTGTATTAACGTCAAATGTCTCCATGCAAAAATCATCATTGTTTAACTTTTTAGCCATGTCGACTCCATTAAAATCATAATAAGAAGGAATCGTAAAATTACCATTTTCATCTTTAGTGTATGAAATACAAAAATAATATAGCCAAGGATTACCTTCTTCATAAGCACATTTTTCTGTAAAACCAAGTTCAGTAATAACTTCTTTTTCTTCTTCCTTTTCTTTCTCACATCCAGTTAAATATAATGTTAAAAAAATTATTAATATTCCAAATATTTTTTTCATATACACCTCAATTATAATTATTAATTAAGAGGGAAATTCCCTCTTAATTAATAACTTTTACTAATTTATTCCATAATAATATTTAAAGAAACTGCCTGTTGTTCCCCTATCTTCACTATTTTTTGTAACATCAATTTCTACAAACAATTCAGCTTGCTCATCGCCTTTACTTTCTATATTACCTGGCATTCTTGTATCAATTTGTACATCATTAGGATATCTTCCTAAAAAATCCCATGTATAGACTTTTACTAAATCGTTTGAACCTAAAAAATCTTTTTCATATAATCTGATAGTTAATATTCTATTATTCCAATTTGCCATTCCTACTGACATATTTTGTTTTTCTATCATATATAAGAAAGTCGCATTTCCTGTAGCTGTACTAGCTGAAGATTTCAAATTTGTAACTTGATTTTTACCTGACCAAACAACTTCTGGAGTTAAATCTGGTCCTAATCTAGTTTCAGTTTGTGCCGCGGCATAAGCAAGTGAAACTCCTGCAAGCACAACAAAAAGTGTTGCTAAAGTTTTAGGTAATATTTTTTTCATAAACTATTCCTCCTTTTAAAACATAAAATACCACACTTATTATAAACAATAAAATATGTATTATATTTTCACCTCCATCTAACAAACATATAATTATTGTTATAAACATAATTATTATTCATAAGAAGTATCTACAATAACAAAATAACATGTTTTTAAATAACTATATGAAAAATGGACTGAAAAGCCTAAAATAGCGTTTCAAAAAAAATATATACTCTTGATATCTCTAAAAGACTGCTTGAATAATTAAAAAATGATATATTTTTCTTGATAAAATTATATCATTTTTTTATTAATAAGACAATTTTTTTTAATATTTTTTTTAGACAATATTCTAGAAAAAAGCCTATAATAAAAGCTAAAATATAATAAGGATGGATAATTGCATTATTCAAATTTAATAAAATAATAAAGTATAATAAAGCACTTAATATAACAATTATAAATGATAAAATTATATTAAATAATTTGTTTTTATAAATTATACTAATCAGAAATGTAAAAATAAAACCGAAAATAATTGAAAAAAGAAAAGTTATAATTTGGGTTTTTAAATTCATCATTTAAATAATTTACTAAAAACTCCTTCTTCTTTTTTATTAATATCAGCATAAGTAAGACTAATAATTGTTCCTTTAATAGAAACCGTTCCTTGATAAGTATCTAATTTTATTATTTCCAAATCATGACCTTTAATTACAATACTTCCCATCGTTGTATCTAATAAAAATTCCTCATTGTCAAAACTTTCTATTTTTTTTACACCACTAATTATAATATTTTTTCTTTCATTAATTGTAATATTATGATTTAAGCTAGCTATATTATCAATCTTGTCCATGATTTGCCTCCTTTAGTTAATCATATGAAAAAAGTATAACTATTATGTTATACTTTTATTATTTTTATAATATGCTTATTGTAGTTAATATGATGATTAAATAATTTCGTTTAAAATTATCGTATTAAATACAATGTCATATTCGATGTTGCCATTGTTGTCCACACATTAACTGTTAGACGAACTTTATATATTGTATTTGTTTATTGTAATTCATATGGTTCTTGAGCAGTACCTTCACCTGCTGTGAAGGTTAGGGCTGAAGTCCCTGATTTCAAATATATAGTAGGACGAACGCCACTACTGACCAAAACTGAAACGCTGAGGTAGTTGCCAAAGTAGCTGACTCTATGAACGTAATACGAACTATCATATCTATTCATTGTCCAATAACCGATTGATACAGTTGGATTCTCGATAATAGTCACATCGACAAATGTTTTGGTACTTGAAATACTCAAATCTATATCGTTTCCACTAAAAATTTCGCCTATAGTTGGTAAGCCAACATTTGCTGTTATTGTTGTGGCTTGTGGTACTGTATAATTGTCTCCCATTTCATACATTCCTACACCATATGTTCCATTTGTTATATATTTACTATCAATATTGTTTATAAATGGCGTTAAGACTCCAGTATATACTATATCAGTTGTTTGGATATTATCACTTGCATCTTCTGCCCATGCACTTGTTGCTAGAAGTAATCCATTTAGTACTACTTTTATTCGATTATTTTCTTCATCTTTACTTACTACCCTAAATGTACATTTATTATCACTTCCACATAAATTATCTGTTCCATTATATGGTACATTAATATATTCTCCTACTTGAACATCATTCGTATTTGTCGCTTTTGTTCCTACCTTATAATTTGAGGTTAGAGTACCATCCCCTTCAGTTATGGTCAAGTCAGAAATTTTTATAATTGGTCGCACACCATTCGTGCTGGAAATGTCAGCGGTATTGAAGTAGCCAGTGTAGGTCACTTGACGAATGCGAGACGAATTATAGCGATTACCAAACCAAAATTCATCTTTGATATCTAAATAGGAATTTGCGCCTCCTGCTCTAGTATATTGTGTTTCATCTAATAAACCAACTTTCTCAGTTGCTGTTATTTCATCCACATCAGTATATATTCCAACATTAAACGTACTATCTAATATATTATTTTGAATACTACTATCTAAACTATTATAAAAATAATCATTTAACCATTTGTTGACATAACTTGCATTATATTCTGTTTCAGTATCCCATACAGCACTAGCCGGTTGAATTGCCGTTAATGGTTGTTGACTTATTAATGTTAATGTATTAGCTAAAGTATCAAATTCGATTACGCGCCAATGATAGCCTCCATACCATAAATGATTGTTAGCTACTTCATCATTGGTTCCTTTATAATAATATACATTTGGATTAGTTGTATCTTTTAATAAACCCACGGTATTACTTTCATCATAATCTTGTAATAATACGGTAATAAGTGGGCCATATAAAATCTTTTGAACACAATCATTATTAAAATTATAATCAAATCTATCTTGCTCATATTTAATCTCAATTACATTAGTTAATGGTATTTCATCTCCACTAACAGAATCATATACCTTAGTCGGCAAATATTCTTGCTGTGATAATGTTTCTAAATTAACGCAATAAGTATTTCCATTATATTTAAAAAATTCATTTGAATTATCACTGACATATAATCGAGCCGCTTCATAAACTATTTTTTTACTAGCATCGCTAATTTTATCTTTTGTACTCCGAATTGAATTTAAAATAACAGGAAAAGCTATTAATGCAATAAGTCCTAAAATAATTACTACTCCTATTAGTTCTATTAAAGTAAAACCATTTCTTAATATCTTTTTTCTATTTTTTAACATGTTACCTTACCTCCTATTTTATATCCAAACGCCCCATAATATTGCAATAGCAGCTAAAACTATTCCAAAAAACCAAAAAGTTTTAACAATATCCAACTCATGCCATCCTAATTTTTCAAAATGGTGATGTAAAGGTGTCATTAAAAATAATCTTCTGCCAGTAAGTTTAACTGAAACCCTTTGAATAATACAAACCAAAGTTTCAATTACGAACACGCCAGCAACAACAATCAAAGTTAATTCATGACTCGAAACAATTGAAACAGCTGCTAAAGTACCACCCAAAGCTAAAGAACCGGTATCACCCATAAATACTTTGGCTGGATATGTATTAAAAAAACAAAATGCTATTAAAGATCCAACTAAAATAAAACAAAATATTCCAATATCTTCATTACCTTCGATTCCTAAAGAAGCCCAAACAATCATTCCAAAAGCTAGAAAAGCAATTGCTGATAACCCACCAGCTAAGCCATCTAAGCCATCGGTTAAATTAACAGCATTAGTAGTTGCTACTAACATAAGTAAAATTAATAACCAATAAAACCATCCTAAATTAATCTCAATTCCTAATGTATAGATTTCTAAAACAGGTTCTCTTCCTCCTAACCTAAATAAAAGAAAGAAAATTAAAGCGATTAATATTTGACCAATTAATTTTTGAGTTTCACTTAAACCAACATTATCATGTCTTTTGATAATTAAATAATCATCTATAAATCCTAACAAACCATAAGCTATAAAAACAAATAAAACAATTCCTAAGTTATAAGTCAATTCTATTTTGTTCCATAAAAGTAAAATTATAACTGAAATAATCGTTGGAATAATAAATATTAACCCACCCATAGTCGGTGTTCCTTCTTTTTCTTTATGTTTAGTTAAAAACACACTAACAGTTTGTTTAGCATTCATTTTTTTAAGTAATGGTATTATAACAACTCCAAATAAAATCGATAATATAAATCCTATCATAAATGCTAGTACAGCTTTTGCTAAAATTAACACGTCATCATCTCCTAATTTATATTTTGTAAAACAATTTCTTTATCATCAAAATGATATTTAATACCATTTATAAGCTGATAATTTTCATGTCCTTTCCCTAATACTAATAGTATATCATTTTTAGTTAACATTTGTATACCCTTTACAATTGCATTTTCACGATTTAAAATAATTTCGTAATTAAATTTGTCAAGATTGTGTAACATATCACTAATAATTTTATTAGGATTTTCATTTCGTGGATTATCGGTAGTCATAATTACATAGTCACTATTAGAGCAAGCTATATCACTCATAATTGATCGCTTTAAAGAATCTCTACCTCCCCCACAACCAATAATTGTGATAATGCGATTAGGATTTAACTCTTTAACCGCATTAATAATGTTACTAACAGCATCTGGTGTATGAGCATAATCAATAATAATTAAGTTACTATCTTTATTAACAATATCCATTCTTCCTTTAGGACAATCTAATTCACTTACAATATTAGTATCTAAATTTAATTCGCTTAATAAAGCGATAACAACTAAAATATTATATAAATTATGTTTACCAATTAATTTAGTTTTATAAGAAATACCATTTACTTTAAAACTACTTCCTTTTAAATCCATATTATAATTAGTTAGACAATAATCACTTTTGTTAAAACCGTAAGTAATACTATTATTTCTTATAAAATAATCTTTATAATCATCATCAATGTTAACAAATGTTTTAGATGTCACATTATCAAATAAAATTTGTTTAGCTTTAACGTAATTTTTCATAGTTTTATGATAATCCATATGATCAATAGTTAAATTCGAAAAAATACCATATGTAAATTTTAGCTTATCTAATCTCTTCATCGCTAATGCATGACTACTACATTCCATTACAACATATAAAACATCATTAGCCACACATTCTAATAATAATTCATATATTTCTAAAATATCTGGTGTGGTATTGTTTAAATCCTTAACCTTTTTATCTAAATAAAAACCAATAGTTCCAATATATGCACACTTGATACCTAATTTATTCAAAGCTTGATATATTAAAAAGCAAGTTGTTGTTTTACCATTGGTTCCTGTCATGCCAATTAGTTTCAAATGTTTGATTTTATCATAATAATTATTATATAAATAATCAACTAAATATTTATGAGTATCTGAAACTTTAATAGTTTCAACCTCATAATCCCCTTCTTCAACTATTACTTTACTAGCACCATTTTTAATAGCATCTAAAACATAATCATGGCCATTATGAACTTTATTTAATGCAACAAAAGTATCGCCTTTTTTAATTTTTCTTGAATCATCTTTTATATTCATTAAAAAACACCTCATAATATTTTATGAAAGTGTTTCTAATTAACTACATTTTTGACTTAAATAATCTAAAATTATATCTTTTTCAACAAATGGTATTTTTTCATGTTTTTCATTAATTAATACTTCTTCATGTCCATGACCCAAAACTAATAATGAATCATTTTCATCTAACAAGTCAATTCCACGATAAATAGCTTCTTTTCGATCTAAAATAATTTCATAATTCTTATTTTTTAACCCTTCTAACATATCTTTAATAACATTTAAAGGATCTTCTTTAAAAATATGGTCATTTGTAACAATCGCAAACTTAGCTAAATCAGTAGCAGCTTGCATCATTCCTTTTCTTCTTCCAATATCTCTATTACCACGGCAACAGAAAACGACATAAGTATTTCCTCTGGTAACTTTTTTAATTGTACTAACAACTTTTTCTAAACCATCTGGCGTATGAGCATAATCTATATAAATATTATTGGTTTTATATTTAATTCGTTCAATTCTTCCTTTAGGTGCTTCTAGTTTAGAAACAATATCAATAATTTTATTTTGTTCAATTTTCATATCTTCTAAAATAATGATAATTGGTAATAAATTTAAAGCATTGTATTCACCTAACAATTTAGTATAAATATTAGTATTTTTATTATTATGAATATAAGTAAAATGACTTCCTTCAATATTCATTTTAAAACTAATTATTTGATAATCACTTTTATTAAAACCAAAAGTAATATTATTATTATCCAACAAGAAATAATGACTATTAGCATCATCGATATTTACGATTGCTTTACCAGTTTTTTTAACTCTTTTAAACATTAATTGTTTAGCTAAAGCATAATTTTCAAAGTTCTTATGAATGTCTAAATGATCTCTTGTTAAATTAGAAAATATTGCATAGTCATATTCTATTCCTTCTAATCTTCGATCAGACAATCCTTGACTACTTGCTTCTAAAGCAACTACCTTATGTCCTTCGTTGTAAGCATTAATAATCAATTCATAAGTATCACAAATATCAGGAGAGGTATTTGCTAAATAACATTGTTTACCGTTTTTTGTAAAATATCCAATTGTTCCAATTGAAGCAGTAGGAATACCTAACATATTCAAAGCTTGATAAATTAAACTAACGGAAGTTGATTTACCATTAGTACCAGTAAAACCAATAATTGTCATTTCATCTAAATATTTTTTATAATTTTCTATTAAATATTCTTCTAAATATTTTCTCGTATCATCTACTATAATTGTTTCAACAGAATAATTACCATGATTAGCTACTATTTTACTAGCTCCATTTTCAATTGCTTTTAAAATATAATCATGGCCATCACCTTCAGCCGTTTTTAAAGCAACAAAAATATCACCTTTTTTTATTTTTCTTGAATCTGTCTTTATATTGAAATTCACCATAATCACCTCTCATTAAAAATATCTGGCAAATCATTTTCTAATAGTATATATATTTCACCTTTAAAATAATTTTGCGCTATTGTGATAGCTTCTTTTACATCATTAACTACTTTTAATTTTTTTTGATCATATTCTTTAGCTATTAAGGCATCTTTAATTGGTTTTGTTTGTTTTTCTCCTACTAAAATAGTTAAATCAGCAACGTCAGCTATATAAGTTCCAAAATTATAATTATATTCATATTGTTTATCAGCTAGTTCAATCATACCAGGCGTAATAATTATTTTTTTACCTGGCATCAATTTTAAAACATCTAAAGCCATTTTAGAACCGATCGGATTAGAATTATAAGCATCATCAATATAGTTAATATTACCATATTTTTTTAATTGTAAGCGATGTTCAACTGGCATTAATTTTAAAACGCCTCGTTGCATTTGCTCAATACTTAATCCCAATTGTTTTGCTAAAGTAATACTAGCTAAAATATTATAGACATTAGGAGTTCCAAGAATCTTTGTTTTAAATGGATATGTTTTGTTATCAATAGTAACATTAAATTCCATCCCACTAGCAGAATATTTTATATCTGAAGCTATAACATCAGCTGTTTTATCTTCAATACCATACCAATAAACTCGACAATTATTTTTAATTTTATAATTAAATTGCATTTTATCATCTTTATTTAAAATAGCAATACCATCACTTGGCAAAGCCTCGATTAAATCAAATTTTTCTTTAGCAATATTTTCAATGGTTTTAAAAGAATCTAAATGAGCAGTTCCGATTGTCGTTAAAATACCGTACTTAGGTTTAACGATACTTGCCTCCGTTTTAATATCATTTTTCTTTAGTGTACCCATTTCCGCAATAAAATAATCATTATATTTATCAATATATTGATTAATTGTTCTAATTAAGCCATAACTAGTATTATAGTTTAAAGGGGTTTTAAAAACTATATATTTTTCATTTAAAATGTCATATAAAAAGTTTTTAGTACTTGTTTTACCATAACTTCCAGTTATTCCAATAGTCTCCATATTTGATAATGATTTTAGTTTTTTATTTGCTTTTCTTTTGAAACTTAGATAAACATATTTTTCAGTAGGTATATTGATGATATTAGCTAAAAAAACAACAAAATAATTTAAATAAATCATCATATATAGTATTAATAAATAATATTTAAAATATTCCTGATTAAAAAACATAATTAAAATAACTATCAAATATAAAACAAATATAGTTGTCCATAATCTTTTAATACGATTAGTATTAACAAGTGGTTTTTTTAATTGTTCCTTTTTTTGATAGTTGAAAAAACTAATTAAAAGATAAATATTAAAAAATAAACAAATAATTAAAAATATATCACTACTTATAAAAAAACTTAATCCAAACAAAATTAAAAACAAAAAGGCCTTTCTTAAAAAAACTTTTTCTTTGTTTTTTAATATCCATTTTAAATATCTGTTATCTTCATTATATCTATTTTGTTGTAAATTGTGTAGTACTTTTTTTATATCAGCAACATTATAAATCATTAAAACTAAAATGTTTATTATTAATAAAATATTCATTATAATCTCCTTTTTATTTGTTCTAAATTAGAAATTCCAAAGTTTAATTGTTCATTTACTGCGTCTAAGCTAAAACTATACCATCTATTCCAAGCATCATCGGTTTTTTCAACAACAATTCTTCTTATGTTTTTTCTATAATTTCCACGCATCATAAAAAAACTTTTCGACATATAAAGAGCTGGTAAGTTAACATTAGTTAAATTAAACTTTCTACTTAAATCCCATATTTTAAGCTGATGTACTAATCTAGCTAATCTTGTATTGCCATCGGGAAACGCTTGTGATAAAGCAATCAATGCATGTGCGGTAAAAGGTTTTAAAAATATTTCTTCTTCTTTAGTAGCTTGAGAATTAATAAACTTACATATTAATTCCATAGCTTCAGGAATTTCTTCTTTTCTAATTGGGATAAAATGAATATCTCTTACGCCAGATTCCATTCCTTCAACTACTATATTATCTTTTGTTCTATAACCAAAACTTGCATTAGAGTCTTTTGTACCTTCCATTATTTTATCATGCAAAATCTCTAAATCAGTCGGCGTAAAAATACCTGATTCATTTAATTTTGAAACACCCAAATCAATCGAATTACTAGAGTCTAAAGTTCTATATAATTCTAATAAAAACATATTTTCATTTTCGGCTTTTTGATTATGTTTTATTTCATTTCTTTTAAGTGTTTCCAAAAATCCTTGCCTCATTTTTTCTGGTAAAGAATCAATTAATTGTAAGTAGTGTTTATAAGCTTCTAGCGTTTCTTCTAAATATTCTTTATTGTAATTTGAAATACTAATGTCACTTGCTCTTTTTATATCAGCTAGTGAAACTACTTGATATAAACCAGAATTAATTAAATCTAATACTCTTTTTTCGGCATCTAAATAAGTCATTATTACCTCCTAAAACATATCAATAATTTTATCTAATCTATCAATAACAGGAAAACCTTTATCTTTAGTTAAATCTCTCGAAAACTGAATTCCTATTCCGCCTTCATTTGCCCATTCTTTTAAATTACCAGAATAGTCATCAATTAAAATTGCATCTTTACTTAAACATATTTTGGTTTTTGATATTTCTCTTGGAACAGGAATAATAGTTACATCTTTAAAATATTTTCTAATGTGATTAATTTTAGCTACCGCTTCATCTAAAGAATTTACATGTGTTAAAATGGCAACATTAAATTTATTTGATGCAAATATTTTTTTTAAACAATTAAAGCCATCATTAATAATTGGCGTTAAAGTTAATAATTGTTTCCAGTTTAAATTTGTATAAAACTCTTTCATCTTATCAGAATCTTTACGATCTACTTCTAACCTATCCAACATATCATAAGTAACTCCGATTGTATCCATTATAACGCCATCAAAATCAATATATAAGTTTTTCATCTAACCACCTCTTTAATTATATCATGCTTTAAATATTTTCGTATATTTAAAAAGAATAAATAAGCTAACTAAACTAACTATAAAAATCGAATAATTAATTATAAAATTATTTGTAGTTAATAAAGGCAAAAACAAAGTTGTTGTAATATTTAAAGATGCATGTAATATTATTGATGCTTTAATATCTTTATATTTTTCATAAAAGAAAATAAATAAAAAACCTAAAGCAAAAGTATAAATTATTTGTAATATATTAAAATGAATTATTGCGAAAAATAAAGTTGTTAATATTATTGCCTTCATTGGTGATAGTTTTACTTTTAATTCATTATAAATAATTCCTCGAAACATCAGTTCTTCAATAATAGGACCAATTATACCAGTAGTAATTAAAGTAGTAATAATATTATTTTGATAAGAATATAAATTTGTTTTTAAAAATAAATCATCAATGTAAAAAGCAAACACATTATATACTAAACTTATAACTATTCCTAATATAATTAAACTTATAATATCTATTTTTTTACCAATTATTTTATAATTACGATATTCTTTAATTAATAACGGAATAAAAATAATTGCTAAAATAAGCGCAATATATATTTGTTTATTACTTAAATAATTATTAAATAAAGTAATATCCTCTCCATTGCTTATGTAATAATAAGCTAAGAAAAAGATCAAAATAAATTGGATTATAAAATAAATAATTGGCCATTTAATAACTTTCCACATTTTGATTTCACCATATTAATTATATAATATTATTAAAATATTAGCAAGAAAAAAGAAGCTCTTATTTTAAAGCTTCTAATAATTCGGCTTTTTTCATTGTTGAATATCCTTCAATATTCTTTTCTTTAGCTAATTCTCTTAATTCAGCTACTGTTTTACCACTTAAGTCGTTTCCTTTAACAGTTTTAGTTGTTTTTGTTTCTTTTACTGTTTTTCCTTCTAAAGCATTTTTAGCCGTTTCAACTAATTGAGCAAATGCTTTTGGATTATCAATAGCAATTTCACTTAACATTTTACGATTAATATCAATATTAGCTTTATTTAAACCATTGATAAATTTAGAATAACTAATATTATTTAAACGACAAGCAGCATTAATTCTTGTAATCCATAATTTGCGAAAATCTCTTTTCTTTTGTCTTCTATCACGATATGCATATTTTCCAGAATGCATTACTTGTTCATTGGCGCTACGATATAATCTATGTTTACTACCAAAATAACCTTTGGCTTGATCTAAAACTTTTTTATGTCTTGCGCGACTAATTGTTCCACCTTTAACTCTTGCCATAATTTACCTCCTTATATTAAATCCTTAATTCTTTTGTAATCACTTTTACTTAAAGTTGATGCTGTTCTACCACATCTATTACTTGCAGCATTTTTCTTTCCTGTATTATGTCTTGTTCCAGGATGACCAATTTTAACAGTTCCACCTGGTCTAACTTTACATACTTTACTTGTTCCTTTATGTGTTTTCATTTTTGGCATATCTTAATTCCTCCTATTTTTCTTTTTTTGGACTCAAAATCATTGACATTATGCGTCCTTCTAATTTAGGTTGTTGTTCAACAATCGCTACACTTTCATTAGCTTCAGCAAAACGCATTAAAACATTTTTCCCTAATTCTGGATGAGCCATTTCTCTACCTTTAAAACGAATAGTTGCTTTTACTTTATGTCCTTTTTCTAAATATCTCGCACTATTTTTTACTCTTGTGTTAAAATCATGAATATCAATCGTAACAGATAAACGATATTCTTTCATATCTAAATTAGCTTCTCTTTGTTTTTTTAGATTTTCCTTAGTTCTTTTTTTATTTTCATATTTAAACTTATTATAATCCATAATTTTACAGACTGGTGGATTACCATTTGGGTTAATTAAAACTAAATCGAATCCAGCATAATTTGCTAAAGTCAAAGCATCATTTAAACCTTTTGTTCCTAACTGTTCGCCATTTGGTCCAATAACCATAACTTCTCTGGCCTTAATTTGTTCATTAATCAATGAATCTTTTGATTTACTTGCGATAATTGACACCTCCAACAATAAAAAAGTAGATACGAACAGTATCCACCTATAAACACAAAAAGTATGGCTTATCAACCCATAGCTATATGCTATCAGGTGGAGTGTGGATACTCGCTTTCCTTTTTCATTTCTTAATAATTATACCATTTATTATATGTTTGTCAAGTATTTTAAATGAACATTTTAATAAAATTACATTAATGGGGCAAATAGTTTAAGTATAGCTCTTTTTAAACTTCTAAATATACTAACTTTTGTATCATTAATTAAAACTTGTTTTGATATATCAATAGTTTTTTTCAAATCTTCTTTTATGTCTTTAATACAATCGGTTTTATACATCAAAACGCCACATTCAAAATGTAAATAAAGACTTCGATAATCTAAATTTATCGTTCCTATCATAGCTATTTCATCATCTACCAAAAATGTCTTAGCATGAATAAAGCCTTTTTCATATTCATATATATTAACGCCACTTTCTAATAAATTGTTATAATATGCTTTAGTAACTTCATTTACTATTTTTTTGTCGGGAATGCTTGGTGTGATAATTTTAATACAAACACCACTTTTGGCCGCAATACATAAAGCTTGTTCTAACTCATCGTCAATTATTAAATAAGGTGTTGTAATATAAATAGATTTTTTGGCTTTATTAATTAAATTCAAACAAATTGTTTTACTAACTCGTTCATAATCTAAAGGTGTATCATCAAATGGTTGAACAAAACCTTTAGCATCCATTTTTTCTGCTTTTGGTTTAAAACTTAAAAAATTTTCATTTTGATTGTGAATATAATCCCAAAGAGATAAAAATATAACCGTAAAATTCCATACTGCAGCACCTTTTATTAAAATTCCATTATCTTTCCAATGCCCATGTTTTTCAAATTCATTAATATATTCATCAGCTATATTAATTCCACCAGTAAAAGCAACTTTACCATCAATAACCGTTATTTTACGATGATCACGATTATTTAATCTAGCAGTCAAAACGGGAATAAATTTATTAAAAGAACAGGCTTTTATACCATATTTTTTTAAAAATTCATAATATTTATTAGGTAAAGTTACAATACATCCCATATCATCATAGACAATTCGTACATCTACTCCCGATTTAGCCTTTTCAATTAAAATATCTAATATCGTATTCCAAAATTTACCTTCATCAATAATAAAATACTGCATAAAAATATATTTTTCTGCTTTTTTTAATTCTTCAATTAACTTTTCAAAATAAATTTCACCAATATTTAAATATTCAACATAGGTATTTTCATAAATTGGATAATAAGCATTTTTATAAATATAATTGACTTGGTTGTAAAAACTTATATCTTCTTTTTTTAGTTTTTCTAAAATTTTTTCGTCTTGATTTAAATTGGTTTTGATATTGTTTTTATTTCTTAATAATCGTTTATCATAACTATTTAATTTATTACCAAAAATAATATAAATTAAAGTTCCAAAAATAGGAATAGTCAATAAAGGAATTATCCAAGCAATTTTGTAATTTGGATTAGCGTTCCCATTAATTATCTTTAAAAGAACTAATATTCCTAAAATATAAAACAATATATAAAAATATAGACCATATTCTTCAAATTTGCTAATTATTAAAAATAAAACAAATAATTGTAAAAATAACAACACACCTACTATAAAAACTCGATGAGTTATTAATTTAATAATTTTTTTTAACATCTTAATTCACCACTATAATTTTACCATATTTTCAAAAAAAGAAAAAGAGTTATAACACTCTTAAAATCCGATAACTAAACAAATGATAAAGAATAACAATCCTAAAACCATAGTTAATCTTGTGATGAATAACTCTCCACCACGTTCTTTTCTATTAGCAAATAAAGAATCACTTCCACCAGTAATAGCATTAGAAGCGCTTTCGGCTTTACCAGCTTGTAATAAAACTATTGAAATTAATAAAATCGAAACGATTATTAATAAAATTTGTAACATTTTAATTCTTTCCTCCTCGAACGAGTTATATTGTATCATAAATTTATAAATAATGCAAATTCATAAAAATTCCTTTATTTATAACGCTTTATGATATATTTATATTATATTCGATAATATTAAAAGTGATTATTTCAAAAATTGTTGCTCATTTTTTATAAATGTGCTATAATCTAGTTATGTCTCGTTAGCTCAGTTGGTAGAGCAACAGACTCTTAATCTGTGGGTCTAGGGTTCGAGCCCCTAACGGGACACCAATTTTAAATTCAAATTTAACTATAAATGTTAAATTTTTTTATTGTATTGGTATTTTGCTGATAATTTTTTTGTTTTCTTCACTATTTAAATATGATTCGTCTAATGTATTTTCTTTTAAATACGTATATTTAAAAATCAATATTTTCCTTACTGATTCATCTATTCTTGAAACTTCAATATTTTTTTTAATAATATTAATCGCTTCCTTAGCATCATTAGGCATTAATAATATATCGACACCCGCTTCAATTGATTTAATATATATTTCTTTATCACTATAATTATCAGTTAACGCTTTCATATTCAAAGCATCAGTTATAACAATACCTTTATAACCCAATTTATTTTTCAACAAATCGGTTATTATTGTTTTAGATAAAGTTGCTGGAACATTATTATTAGTTAAACTAGGAAATGCAATATGTCCAATCATTATTATTTTAGCATCATTGGCAATAACTTCTTTAAAAGGTAATAATTCGTTTTTTAACATTTCCTCATAAGTCTTATTAATTATTGGTAATGAAGTGTGTGAATCAGTCTCCGTATCGCCATGACCGGGAAAATGTTTATAGGTCGCAATGATTCCATTATCTTCTAAACCACTACCCAAACTAACGCACATTTTGGAAACTAAATTAGGATTGCTTCCAAAACTTCTTGTTCCTATTACTCGATTGTTAGAATTTGAAAAAACATCACAAACTGGTGCATTAACGACATTTATACCTAATGTTCGCATATCTAAAGCTAAAACTTTACCAACTTCATATGCTAAATTAACGTCATTAGTTTTCCCTAAATCAAACATACTAGGAATATTAGTCGCTTTTTTATCTTCTAAATCTTGTAATCTTTGAACTTTACCCCCTTCTTGATCAATTGATATAATTAAAGGAATTTCACTATTATTTTTTAAATCAGCAATATATTTTTTTGTTTTGGCAAATGTTGTAATATTACTTTGGTTAATAATAAACCCACTTGGTTTAATATCATTTATAAATCGTTTTAATTCATCATCAACTTCTTCATGAGTATCATAAATAATTAACATTTGCCCTATTTTCTCTTCGATTGTCATTTGATTCATCAGTTCATTTACTTTATTTTCAATTGCTTTTTTATTTATATCTTTAAAATTATTAGGAAGCTCTATTTTAATAGAATTTGATTCAACATTAATAAAAACTAGTAAAATAAATAATGAGATCACTATAAATGATAAAAATACAATTTTTCTTTTCATATTATCACCCTCTATAACATTATTATATCATTGAATTAAAAAAATTATTAAAAAATATAATTTATATGATTATTAATTTTTATCTTGCATTTTAAATTCTTTAAATATTTTGGTTAAAGCTCTTTTTTCAATTCTTGACACATAACTTCTTGATATACCTAATTGTTTAGCAATTTCTTTTTGAGTAATAGCTTCTTGATTGTTTAAACCATATCTTTTGATAATTATTTCTTTTTCTCTTAAATTTAAAACATTAAAATATTTTTTTAATAAATTAATATTATCTTTTTTTTGAATATCTAATTCAAAATTTGGTTTAGGTGTTTTTAAAATATCTAAAAACGTGATTTCATTTCCTTCTTTATCAAAACCAATAGACTCATTTAAACTAATATTTTTATTATGTTTTTTATCAGAACGATAATACATCAATATTTCATTTTCAATACATTTAGCAACATATGTAGTTAATCTTGTACCATGTTTATAACTAAAACTATCAACCCCTTTAATTAAACCAATTGTACCAATACTAATCAAGTCATCAACATCATCTTTTTTATGATCATATTTTTTAACAATATGAGCAACTAATCTTAAATTATGCTCAATAAGCTTATTTCTTGCATCTTTATCTCCTAATTTCATTTGTGATACACATTTTTCTTCTTCTTCTTTACTTAACGGATCAGGAAAAACATTATTTGAATATGCCGCAGTAAAAATAAAAAAATCCTTAAATAATTTCCTTAAAAATTCTAACATAATTCACCTCATTAAATTTTATTTATTTATTTTAAAATTAATTACTTTTTACTTTTTAAATGTTATAATGGTATTAAATAATTAATTTCACACATACTAGAAAGGGTGATTTTATGTATAATAATTATTCAAATAAAGCTTATAATGTTCACATAATACATACTGATAAATTTAAAACAATAACAATCAAAATCAATTTTAAAAAATTATTAACTAAAGAAGATGTAACCTATCGCAATTTATTGGGAAAAGTATTATTAAATTCAACTAAATTATACCCAACTAAAAAAGATTTAGATAAACAAACAGAAGAGTTATATGGAATTGGTTTAGGTTATAGCAACAATTTAAGTGGGAATTATATTATAAGTTCTTTTAATTGTAATTTTTTAAACGAAAAATATACTGAAGAAAATATGAATAAAAAATCTTTAGAATTTTTACTAGAAATTATTTTTAATCCTAATATTGAAAATGATAATTTTAAATATTTTGACTTAGCTAAAAGATTAGTTAAAGATGAAATTGACTCATTAAAAGATAATATTAAAAAATATGCCCTACAAAGATTATTTGAAATGTTAGGCTGTGATAATACTTTAAAATATAATTCAGTTGGCTACCTTGATGATTTAGAAAAAATAACCAATAATAATTTATATGATTATTATAAAAAAATGCTTAAAAGTGATTTGATTGATATTTTTATTATTGGCGATATTAATGATCAAGAAATTATTGACATGCTTAACAACAAATTTAACATAAATACTGTTAAAAAGCCAAGTAAAACCCATTTTTTAAACCAAAAAATCACAAAAAAAGTTAAAAAACAAACAGAAACTTTACCAATTGAACAAACCAACTTAAATATTGGGTTTAAATTAAAAGATTTAACTGATTTTGAAAGACAATATGTCTTATATGCATACTGTTTTATTTTAGGTGGTAGTCCTAATTCCAAACTATTTAAAACAGTTCGCGAAAAACATAGTCTATGTTATAGTATAAATGCAACCTTTAAAGCAATTTATAATATTTTATATATAACAGTCGGAACCAATAAAAGTGATGTGAAAAAATGTATCAGTTTAATTAAAAAAGAATTTAACAAAATGGCTAAAGGTGATTTTGATAATAATGAACTTGAAGCAGCTAAAATTACTTACATTAATAGTTTAAAAGATATTGAAGATTATCAAGGAAGTATTTTGAAAATGTATGAAAGTAATATTTATTTTAACTATGATTTGATTGAAGATAGATGTGAAAAAATTAAAAATGTTACTAAAGAAAATATCATTAATTTACACAAAAAAATATATATGGATAGTATATTTGTTTTAGAAGGAGAAAACAATGAAAAAAACTAATTTTAAAAATCTAGATTTAGATTTATATTATGAAAAACTAGATAATGGCTTACAAATATATGTATTACCAAAAACAAATATTAATAATATCTATGTTACTTTCTCAACTAAATATGGTTCTAATATAATTGAATTTAAACATAATAATAAAAATGTTAAAGTTCCTTTAGGAATTGCCCATTTTTTAGAACATAAAATGTTTGAACAAGAAGACGATACCGATATTTTCTCTTTTTATAGTGAACGAGGAGCTGACTGTAATGCTAATACTAATTATACTAAAACGACTTATCTTTTCTCTGGACCAAGTTTTTTAGAAGAAAATATAAATATGGTATTAAATTATGTTCAAAGTCCATATTTTACCGATGAAAATGTCAATAAAGAAAAAGGTATAATCATTCAAGAAATAAAAATGTATCAAGATATGCCTGATACGGTATTATACGATAAAATATTAGAAAATTGTTTTAAAATTAATCCAATGAAATATCCAATTATTGGAACTATAGATAGTGTCAATTCCATAACTAAAGAACAATTATATACTTGTTATAATACTTTTTATCATCCAT
The DNA here is from genome assembly GCA_944332695.1 of uncultured Bacilli bacterium. Classification (GTDB taxonomy): domain Bacteria; phylum Bacillota_I; class Bacilli_A; order RF39; family UBA660; genus Faecisoma. The sequence continues at coordinate 1,868 of CALVKL010000006.1, read as the reverse complement.
CTAATATGTTTTTAGTTGTTACTGGAAATGTTGATCCTAATGAAATAATTAATATCATTAAAGAAAATCAATTAAAAAAAGAATTTTCTGAAGAAAATAAAATTAAAATTAAAAAATATGACGAACCTAATGAAGTTTCAAAAAAAGAAGATACAATTAATTTAAATGTTAGTATTCCTAAATGTGCAATTGCCTATAAAATAAAAATAGAAAAAAACATTCAAAATTTATTTTATTTATTAACTTTATTTGATTGTAAATTTTCTTCAACTAGTGATTTTATTAATAATTTAATTGATGAAGAAATAATCAACGACTCATTAATAGTTGATTTTGACAACAGTACCGATTATTTAATTATGTTTGTCATTGGGGAAACTTTAAAGCCAAATGTTTTGTTAGATAAAATAAAAAAAGAAATGACTAATTTAAAAATTAATGAAGATGATTTTTTAAGAAAGAAAAAAACTTTATTAAGTTCAATAATTTATATGACTGAAAATATTTTTAGTTTGAATCATAATATTATGAATGATATTATTAAATATGACAAATTTAATGAAAATAAATATAATGATATTAAAAATTTAAATTATAAAGATTTTACTAAATTAATTCAAACAATTAATTTTGACAATTATACTACTTTAATTATTAATCCTAAAAAACAATCTTAACCGATTGTTTTTATTTATCATTTGTTATATTTCCATCCCCCGTAACCGGTATTGTTTCACCGGCGTAAGTGGATGATGGTTTTAAAATAACTTTTACAAAATCTTTATCACGAGCCAATATTTCTCTTATTTCTCTTTTAAATTGTCCTGGATATTCTCTCAGATTAGAACTAACGCCATAAGCTTCAATTCCCAATTCTTTAGCAATATATAAAGCTCGATATAAATGATATTCTTGAGTAACAATAACAACTTTGTCAACCTCAAAAATTTCTTTTAGTCGATAAACACTGTCGTAAGTTGAAAATCCGGCATGATCCATAAATATATCACTAGACGGTACTCCTTCATTAACAGCATATGTTTTCATAACATTTACTTCATCATAATCTTCCTGACCATGATCACCACTCATAATAATTTTTTCAGCAACATTGTTATTATATAATTCGATTCCAGTTAAAATACGATCTTCTAACATTGGACGTGGTCTATCACCATAAACACCTGCACCAAGCACCAAAATGCAATCAATATCTTTTAACTGCTTTGCATCATCAACTGTTATTATTTTATCCTTACTTACTATCAATACGTAAAAATTAACACCTAAAACGCCAATTATAAATAATGAAAAAATAATCAGTATATATTTTACTATTTTCATTTCCAACACCTATTATTATTTTACCATATAACTTCAATATATTATTTATTTTCGATTAATTTTTCTTCTTTATATTGATAGTTTAAATAATTATCTTGGGATATAACCTTTTCGCCCAATTGTTTTTCTAATTCATCACGAGCAACTTTGGCAACATTTCCACCAATTTTAGCTACTTTTATATTATTTTTTAATCCTTGTGGTTTTTGTTTGGCGGCTAATCTTTTAGCTGCTTCTTCGCCTAAATCAGCTAAAGTAACTTCAATACTATCCATATTATCTCTTAAAGATTCTTTTCTTAAACCTTTATATTGTTTATACTCTTTAGCTGTCATACCTGACCAACTTTTATATATTTCATTTGTTAAAATGCCATATTCATAATTTCCAATGACACCATTTTCTTTCCATACATCAGTTAAACTTTTTCTTTGCTGAATTCCCTTTATTCTTTTAGCTATCCATAATTCATCATATCCTTTAGAACGATATAAATCTATTAATCTTTGAATACCTATAGAAGG
>CALVKL010000005.1 GCA_944332695.1 uncultured Bacilli bacterium | reverse complement strand
ATTATTTATCCTCCTCATACTAATTTTAACACATAAAAAATCTACACGCTTTTTATTTCGTGTAGATTTTTTTCAAACCACTTCTTATGGGTTTTTTCTTTCTATAAACCAATTTTTACTAACATCGCAACTATTACTAGAAGGAGCTGGATTAGGCATATCTAATTGAATTATAACGGGCACTTTAAATGCCGTACCAAAAGCAATACAATTACCGGGCTGTAAAATTCTTAATCTTTTAACTACTTCGTTTGTGATATTAGGTATCATTTTTTGAATATATTCAACATCAACAGGATGTAGCATTTTAAATATTAAAAAATTATTACATTGCGATAAAGAAGTTTCAGATAATTCACTTGGTCGCTGACTAATCAGTCCTAACATAACACCATATTTACGTCCTTCTTTAGTAATACGATCAAATATATTATATCCTAACAATTCCACATCATTATCATTTTGAACATATCGATGCGCTTCTTCTAAGATGATGTGAAATGGCATCGTAGCCCTATTTTCTAATTCTTTAGCATAATCAAATAATAATTTAGAATATATTTTAGTTATACTTTTCGCTAGACGATCATCAATATAGTTGATATTAAAATTAATTATTTGAGCTTTACGGCCATTAGGCGCGGTTAATAATTCCTTAACATACTGCTCACGAGTAACATATTTTTCATATACAAAATATTTTTTAGCATCACTATTATTTAAAGTGTGCAACCTTACTTTTAAAACGTTACTATCTTCATAAACTTTTTCATTATTTAATAACCCTTCGCTTATTAAAGCAAAGTCAATTGCTTTTTCCAAATCATCTAATGTATACGTAATGTCTTCATCAGGAAAATCCAAATTTAAATTATCATTTACAAATTTTTGAATAAAGGTTGTTAATAATTCCATTTCTCTAATTTTCCCAGAAGCATCAATTAATAGACATTGTTTTAAAGGTCTAGTATAACCCGGTTGAAACACAGGTGTTTCTAAATTTAACTCGGGAGTATTATAATAAGATAAAACCGAAAAAACTTGATCACGAATTTGAGCAGGCGAATTACCACTAGATAAAATATCTAATAATGCTCTAGCAATAATATCATTTTTATGCTTTACCATATTTTCATTGTTTCTTGCAAAAATATTAACTAATTTTAAAGCTTTTTCGATAATCGGTAATTGTGATGGTTTTTCTGCATTAAGCAATAAAGCCAAATCATCAACACTTAATAACCAAACAGGAATACTTAAAATTTCTGTATCACTAAAGTTCAAATTTGTGGTGTATGATTTAAAAGATATCTCTCCCCTATTCCCCCCAATATTTTTAAAAGCATTATGATATTCACCATAAGCATCAAAAATAAATAAACTTGCACGATAAGGAACATATTGTTGGCAATTAAATATATTTTGAATAATTCTAGCCACTCCACATGATTTACCAGAACCAGTCGAACCTAAAATAGCAAAATGATTACTAAAAAATTGATTAATATTAGCGCCAATTTTTACGCCTTTATAAATAGGACTAGTCCCTAGATATATATCAACATTTTCACGATAATTTTCAACACCAATTATCATCGGAATTTTTTCTTTAGAAATCAATTTTACAACCGCGCTAAAAGAAGGTTTAACAATTACGCCAAATATAAATTTATTATTAATAATTTCACCTAACAAATTAATATGAGCGACATTTTCTTTAATATCAATTATTTCACCAACAACTTTACGATCACCATCATCCATAACAACATGAACATTAATTAAATTTTCAAACTTACTAACGTCAATAACCAGTTTTAATAATACTTCATTTTCAACAATACCAATTATATTCCCCAACATTTTGTTCCTCCTAATTATAATAACATTATACATTTTTTTTGAAAAAAAATAAAGAAAAAATAAACTAATTTTTTAACTAGTTTATTTTATTATAAAACTAACACCTTTTTTTTCATTATTAACACTTATTTCATAACCTAATAAATTAAGCGTTTTTTTAACAATTGATAAACCTAATCCAAATTGACCGTTTATTCCTTTTTTATACGGAGTGAATATATTATTAAGAATATCAGTATCAATGTGCGATCCATCATTGTATAAAATTATTTTGTTATTTTTAATTGTTATTTTTATTTCTTTAATAGCATATCTTACAAAATTATTCAACAAATTATCAATAATTGCTTCCCACATGTCATGAGTTCCATTAAATATCGTTTTTCCACTAGATATAAATACGAAATCAACATCAGTTCGTTGGACTTTAAACTTTACAATACTACTTTCGATAATTGGTTTTACATTAATTTTTTCATTACTTTTTTCTAAATCTTTAAGATATACTAATTTATTTAAGTATAAAAGGGAGTGGACTTTAATTTCGAGTTTTTTTAATTGTTCTTTAATAATATTGGCACCTTTTTGAGAATCCATAATTCCATCTTCAATAGCTTCTATATGTGAATTTATAACAGCAAGGGGAGTTTTAAAATCATGGGAAATATTTTGATACATTTGATTTTTATATTCTTCTTGTTTTTTCAAAGTTGCTTTCATATCATCAATAGAATTAGACAACGATGTCAATTCATCATCAAAAATATATTGCTTTTTATCGACATAATCATCATTATCTAAATTATCAATCTTTTCTTTTAAATGATATATTTTTTTAACTAATTGATTGGCCCATAGAATAATAATTCCAACCGCAATTAGCAAGGTCCCAATAATAACTGGAAATAAAGTAGTAATAACATCAGCTCTTATTTCCATTAAATAATCATTATTGGTAATTGCTATTTTGTTAATATATTCGGTTTTAATATTATAATAATAATATGTTTTACCTAAATAAGTAAATTTGCCATATTCATTATTTATTTTATTTAATATTTGTTTAGCATCGATGTCAATTATTTCTTTTAAATTATCAGATACAACAATTTCATTATTAACAATATAAATATATGCAATATCTTTCAAATCAGTTTTATTAACATTTTCCACTAATTCTAGTGGTTGCTTTAAATATTGATAAATATTTTTTTCGTAGATAGGGAGTAAAAGTTTTGGGAGGAGTAAGCCCAAACTTATAAATATAACGCCACAAATGATAACTGCAATCGATATTAGTTGACGGTATAAAGTAGTTTTTATCATGTTAAACGATAACCAAATCCATAAATTGTATTAATATGAAGTTTAGGCATTTTTTTTCTTAATCTTCTAACTAAGTCATCAACTACCCGATCACTACCAAAATAGTTTTCTCCCCAAATATTATTTAAAATGTCATCGCGACTGTAAGATTTCCCAATATTTTTTAAAAACATATAAAGTAAATCAAATTCTAATGTGGTTAAACTAATTTCTTTACCATCATGGGTTACAATTCGTTTATCAATATCAATTTCATAATTTTCATATTTAATTTTATTAGAATTAGCATATACTCGTTTTAATATATTATTTATTCTTAAAACCAATTCTTTAGGAGAATAAGGCTTAGTAACATAATCATCACTGCCTAATTCAAGACCTAATATTTTGTCTAAATCTTGGTCACGAGCCGATGTAAAAATAACCGGAGCCTTAGAATCAAATTCCCTTATTTTTTTAATAAGATCGTAACCACTAATTGTATCTTGTAACATAATATCTAAAATCCATAAATCAATTTTTTCTTTTCCAATATATTCTAAAGCTGGAGTTCCTTTAAAAAATTGAACAACTTGATAACCTTCTTTTTCAATATAGGATTTCATTAAATCATTTAAAGATTCTTCATCTTCAACTAAACAAATTTTATACACATTCATCACCTATTTTTAGTATAACATACTTTTATTCATATACCACCTTCTTTCTTTTTCAAATTCTTATTTTTTTATCTTCATCTATCACCTCCAACAATTAAAGTATATAATAAAAATATGGAGATATTTTGATAAAAAAATGGGAAAATGTGGTATTAAAGATTTTCAGTATAAGTACAACCTTGATCATAGTTTGTACAACCAATAAAATCATAATTTTTATTTCGACTATATTTAACAATTAATTGCCCTTCACATTTAGGACATTTAGTAATGTTTTTTTTATATTTTAAATTATTTGTTTTAAAATCACATAATTCTTTTTCATTACTACAAACATATAAATTGTTTATTTTAAAACTATCATGTTTTCGAATTAATGGATAACCACATTTAGGACATCGATGTGGTTTTTTTGATAATTTAATTTTCGTGTTATTATATAATTTAACATTTTCATATTTAATTAGCTCTAAAATAAAATCAGATGGATTATTAACAGAAGTTAAAATATAAACTTTATTTTTCGTTCTCGTTAAAGCTACATAAAATAATCTTCTTTCTTCAGCAAATAAATAAGAATCATCTTTAACATTAATTATTTGCATAATAGGATCATCCTTAATTTGCGAAGGAAATCCATAAGTACCATCATCACCATTTAAAATAATAACTTGATCATAGCCTAACCCTTTAGAAGAATGGGCCGATAAAAAATCTATTTCAAAATCAGGAAATTTAACTGCTTTTATTTTATCAAAAGATATTTCATAAAAATCTTCACTATTAACTAAATAATACTTTTCAAAATTATATCTTCCAATTAATAAAATTTTTTGTTTGTCACCAAATTGTTTTTTTATATCAGCTAGACATCGATTAAGCATCATAATTTTGTTTTTAGTTTTATTATTTGTATTATCATAAGCAATAACCATTACTGGATTTTTCAAATTTTTCGGTGAAATTAACTGTTTTGTTATTTGTTTTTTATTCATCATAACAAAATTACCAGCTACATTTATTAATTGTTGACTATTACGATAAGTATGAGTTATTTTTAATAAACTAGCATACCCCATTAATTTACTAAACTCAGTAAATAATGATATATCACTACCCGCAAAAGCAAAAATACTTTGAAAATCATCACCAACAGCAATTATTTTAGCAGCACTTACTTCACTAATTTTTTTAGCCAAATTAAATCTTTGTTTAGATATATCTTGATACTCATCAATAATTACATATTTATAATTTAGTTTAGTATCATTTAATTTCTCACAAGCTTCATTAATCATATCTTCAAAATCAATATAATGATTTATTTTTAATTGTTCTTGATAATAGTCATAGACATTTTCAATAAAATTTAAAAACACATTAGTCCTTTCATCTTGATAGATAGCTTTTAATTTACTAAAATCTTCTTTTTTATAACCTTTAATTTTAAATCCTTGAATAAAATTTAAACAAAAAATTATAAATCTCGTATAATAAACATCTTTTGAAGTATCAACTAATTTAGAATAGATTTCCTTAGAATTTCTCGGATTTAAAATAATATTATGTTTAATTAATTGTTCTTTTAAATCTTCTAATAAATTATTAGAAGAATAAGTTTCTAATAATGTTGTTTTGTTTAACTTATGAATTTTTCTTTTATTATTTATTTGATATCTATATTTTAAATTATCAATATAATTAAATAACTTATTATAACCATATTTATTAATACCAAAGTGTTCTAAATAAAGAATTCTTTCTCCTTGATAAATCGTAAAATCTGGTAAATAAGTTTTACTTTTATCTAATTTCGGATAAGGTTTTTCATACTCATATTCAATACCATTTAAATATAAAAAATTAGCAATCATAACTTCTTCATTAGATTTTAAAAATTCTCCTAAAATTGTATATCTTTTATTAGTGCGTTCATCGATAACTTGTTTATTATATTCATTTAATCTTGATTTTAAAGTTAAATAATCATTTCTTTTTTTATAATTAAAATAATCATTTAAACTATTAAATTTTAAAGCAAATAAAGGAATATCAAAATAAAAAACAAAAAACTTTAAAAATTCTTTTAATTTTTCATTATCATTACATAAAACTTTATCAAAATAATCTTTAACCAAATTATAGGAATTAGTTAATACTTTTAAATGTTCATCGGTATTCTTTTTTAATATTTCAACCCCAAATTTATGGAAAGTACAAACTAATACCGGTATTTTAAAATCCTTATTAATTCTTTGTTTTAATTCTGATACTGCTTTATTAGTATAAGATATTAAAATAATATCATTAGGATCAACTTTTTTTATATCGACTAAAAATTTAACTTTAGCTGCCATTGTGGTTGTTTTTCCCGCACCAGCTCCCGCTATTATTAAATTATAATCTTCATCAGTTAATATTGCAATTCTTTGTTCTTCATCTAAAATAATGTTATCATCGATTCCTTTATACATATTATCAAAGTAATCTTTATATTTAATTAAAGATTCTTTAATATATTTTTCGTTGTATAATTTCACTTTATCATAATCTAAATTATGTTTTTTAATATCTTTAACTGAAATATATTCAAATGACATAATATCACCAAACATATTATATATTAAATAAATTTAAAAATCAAAAAAATAAAAAATGCACAATATTTTCAAAATACTGCGCATTTTTATATTTTTCATACCTCATTTTGCACAATCATTGGGCATTTTTTAAATAAATATTGTTTTCTTTTTCATATTCCAAATTAGTTATTTCACCATGTCCTGGATATAATGTTATATCATTTGGATATTTTTTTATTTTATTTATTGAATTTATCATATCTAATTCATTACTATTTTCTAAATCAATTCTTCCGATTGAATCTTTAAAAATAAAATCACCAACAAACATTATTTTTTCTTGTTCAAAATAAATTGTAATACAAGTATTATCATGACCTTTTGTATAGATTAATTTAAATTTAAAACTATTTATAATATATTCTTTTTCTTCTAATTTATAATCTATTACTTTTACGTTATATTTGTTAACTAATTGATTTAAAGCACCAATATGATCAAAATGATAATGGGTAATAATAATTCCCACTGGTTTTAAATTACCAATTTCTTTGATTATTTTATCTATTTCATCACCCGGATCGATAATCAAACATTCATCATTTATGCTTACAATATAACAATTCGTCTCTAAATATCCAACCTTAACTGTCTTTATTTTCATTTATAACTCCTTTTTCGTTTTATATTCTTCTATTTTATAACCTATTATATAATTATAAGCTTCACTACAGCCATTAAATACATTAAGTTCAGTTTCGAAAAAATTCATAATAGTATCAATGACACCTTAGTTTCATATTTGATAGTAAAATTCATATTATCACTACATTCTTTTTTATAAAAGTCTATTTTCTTATTTGGTATACTTTGTTACTAATGAAAATCAAATTTAAAAACTTAGTACTGCATATTAGTACTGCATATGAATATAATTTCTAATTATTTTTTAATTATGACATAAGTATACCTATCAGTTATTATGTTCAACATAGTTTGTTCAATATTATAAAAATTAAGGATTATAAGATTTTCAATTAACAAAATTTCTAAATTATTAAATTAATAATTTTATATGTAATAAGATTTTTTACCATATTATTTGCATTTTTTATAATGATTACATTTTATCGTATTCATCATAAATGTTACCAACTATTTCCTCAACGGCATCTTCAATCGTAACTATACCTACAAATTTATTTTTTTTGTATATCATGCAAATACTTTGATTATTCTCTTGCATGGTTCTAAAAACATCATCTATTTTTTCATTGTATTGAAAACTAACTATTGGTCTGATAATCTCACTCAAACTTACCTTTTCTTTTTCCTTATGTTTAATAATTAAATCTTTAACGTTTAAAACTCCTATGATGTTATCTTTATTTTCTTTATAAACCGGAAATTTAGAATAATTGCTTTCTCTTATTTTTAATATATTATCTTTAATGGGAGCATCAATATTTAACATTACAACATCATCTTTCTTAGTCATAACTTTTGATACTTCTAAATCATTAAAATTAAATACATTTAAAATATATTCTTTTTCTTTTTCCTCGATTATTCCTTCATCTTTTCCTAATAATATCATTTTCTTTATATCTTCTTCAGTCATTTTATCATCTACTTTTTTAATTTTAAAAATTTTACAAACTAGCTCAGTAGATACTGTGAGTAAATTCACTAATGGATAAAATAAGAATTGTACTACACTTATTAAATTAATAAAACTATATGCAACTTTAAAAGGTGAACTAATAGCAATTTTTTTAGGGACTAATTCTCCAAATACCAAAGTAAAATAAGATAAAATAATGGTAATTAATATAACAAGTATAGTTCTTAAAGTTGATGTACTTATAAGATTTATTTTTATAATATCTAAAAAATAATCGGCAAAATAATCGGCTGCAAAAGCTGAAGCTAGAAATCCGGCTAAAGTTATACCAATTTGAATTGTAGATAAAAATATAGAAGGATTAGAGAGAATTTTTGTTATTTTTTGTGCTTTTTTATTTCCCTTATCAACTTCGTTTTTTAGTTTAGCTTTATCTAAAGATAAAAAGGCTAATTCACTTGCCGAAAAAATACCATTTATAAATATTAATAAAATTAAAAATATAGTACTAAATAACATAAGATCCTCCATTCATATTTTTATTATATAATTCTTTTTATTAATTATATCACATATATGAAAAATCATATATTTTCTCTACTTTTAATTTAATGAATCATTTAAAATTATTAATCTAAATAATTATAAAATAATCTATTTAATAGTTTTAATTGGCGAAATACTAATTGTCGTATTTCCCCAAATATATTCTTTATCGATATCGTAGTCTGATTTTTTATAGACATTTATATATTAGTTAATAAATTATCACATTTTAAGACCATTTAATCATTTATTACTTTTTAAATTTCGAACATCAGTATTCTCATTTAAGAAATAAATGCATCTTTAAATATTTCCTTGATTATTTTTTCTTTTAAATCAATTGGTATTGGACTACCTGAGGCATTAAAATGTCCACCACCATTATATTTTTTAGCAATAACACTTAAATCTACTTTATCATTACCACGATAACTGATACTTTTATCGACGTTAATTAATATTACATAATCTAAATAATCATACTTATTAATTAAGTAATTACCTAACTCACTAATATTTTGTTCGGCAAATACCACTCCTACTTTTTTATTATCTATCAATATTTCAATTATTTCTTTTTCTTCAATATATCTTTTTATTCTTAATTTTTCTAACTCAATTAAATTATAATCCTCCCTACTATATAATTCATTATCATTAATTATTACATTATAGAATTTATCAATAAATAATTCCTTACCATATATTTTAAACAATACTACTATATTATTAGCTTCTTCTTTGCTAGTTTTACTAAAATCATAAGTATCCATAGTTCTTACGTGTTCAACTAATAATTTAGTATTATATTGATTTAAAAATTCATTATTATAATTTTTTATTAAATATTTATAAAATAAACTAGTTGCGCTTTCTTTTTCGCTATCATTTTTATCAACAACATCAATAAAAGAATATTTATTCATACAAATATTACTTAAATGGTGATCAATTATTTTTACTTTTTTAGAATAATTTTTTTCTATTTCATTAGCCAACTCTTCACTAATATTTAGATCAGTTACATAGATAAAGTCATACTTATCTAAATTATCTCGAACATAATTATCCGTCTCTAAAACATCCGCTAAAATATAATCAAATTCTTTAAAAACTAATTTAGCTAAAACAATAACCGTTACACCATCAGGATCAGCTTTATGCGATATAATTAACTTTTTCATCAATTACCTCCTTAACTGGTCCATAAGTTTTTCGATATCCTTCAATTAAACCATATTTATGAATAGCTTCAATATGTTTTTTAGTAGGATACCCTTTATGTGAAGCGAAACCATACATTGGATATTCTTTGTCTAATTCATACATCATTTTATCTCTTGTTACTTTAGCTACAACACTAGCAGCTGCAATCGAGATGCTTTTACTATCTCCTTTAATAATACTAGTAGTCGGTATATCTATATCAATCGGCATCGCATCAATTAAAACATGCTCTAAATCAATTTTATTTCGCACTTTATCTATAGCAATAAGCATCGCTTTTCTACTCGCTTCATAAATATTTATTTCATCTATTTCTTCTGGTGATACAACACCAATTCCATAAGCCACACAATTATTAATTATATAATCATAAAATTGATTCCTTTTTTTTTCTGATAATTTTTTAGAATCGGTTAAACCTTCTAAAATAAAATTTTTAGGAAGTACAACACAACTAGCTACAACTGGTCCGATTAAAGGGCCTCTTCCCACTTCATCAACGCCACCAATATAATTAATACCCTTATTATATAATTCATTTTCATATTCATATAAGTTCATAATTTCACCTATTTAATTATACAACAAATTAAAAGTTATTCAAAGTTATTAGATGATTTAATTGTCTAAATTTATCATCGATTAAAATAAATCCTATTTCAAAAATGTGTTGAAAATGCATATAATTTATGATATTCTATAATTAGAAGGAGGTACGACTTTCTATTTATATAAATTATTTGGGGTTTTAAATCAATATAATTTAAGGAGGTGAACTATATTAAAAAATTTTTGAATGGTTTAGGAGTTTTTAGTTCCATTATTTTGGCAATAATTTTGACTGTCTTAATATTTGTTTATGCTATAGTTATGAATCTTAAATATGTTGTTAGTGAAAGCGGTCTGACTTCTACTTTAAAAAGAATAGATACTGTTGAATTTATAAAAAGCTTTGATGATGAAGCAATTGAGGAAGATTTAAATAAATTAGCAACTGAAATCAATTTGACCGAAGATCAACTTAAACAAATATTAAATAGTAATAAAATAAAAGAACTATTTGGTAGTTTTATTAACAAAATATTAATTTCATCATTTGACGATTCTAAAATAGATTTAACAAAAGATAAAATTGAAAACTTTTTAAATATCGCAATTGATGAATATAACAAAGTAAGTAATACCAAAATAAGCGAAACAGAAAGGCAAAAAATAATAAATTCAATCGACGATGAAACAATAACTAATATAAATGAAGAACTTAGTTCAATAAATTTCCAAGAAGCAGTAGAACCAGAATATGTAAAATATATTAAATTAGTTGAAAACACATTATTTGGTAATTATACTTTAATTATATTAGCAGTTATAATAGTAATCATTGGGCTAATTGCTTTATTTAGATTTTCACTTTATAAATGGATGCCTTATGTTAAAACAAGCACCATAATAAATGGTTGTTTAATGTTAATTATCGGTATTTTACTTTTATTTATACCATTAGAAGATATGGAAATGTTTTTGCTATTTAAAAATGTTTTTGTCATAAATATTTTTATTACATCTTTAATACTATTTATCATATCTATAATATTACATATTGCCAAAAAACAAATAATAAAAAACATTGATAATAAAATGTAATTACAATTAAAAAGGCTGAGTAAAAAAATATTCGTTTCTACTCAGCCTCTTATTTTCCAATAGCGCAGTTGGTAAAGTTATTGACAACTTTTCTCGCAAACTAGGAATTAATATTAGTTAAATATCAAATTCTTTTTAAAGTTAATATCTCTATATTTAAATTCAAACTTATAAAAGTTAAAATCGATTTCTCAATGGGGCGAATCACATACAAGTAACGAACTTTGTTCTCTTTCTATAAACATATATATGAATTCTTATTAAATTTTAATAGGAGTAAGGAGAATTTTGTTGTTTTATAGTATAATTTTATTAAGCTATACTTTTGTGGAGGTAAAAATGATATTTGAAGTAACAGAACAAAAAAATTAAAAGAAATAAAAATATTTTTTAATGATATAAGATTTTATATGGGAAATAGTGTATTAGACGGTGTTATGGGTAAAGCCTTTGTAGACAATATTAAAAATCCTAATATTGCTTTTTTAGTAGTTAGAAGTTATTGTTTTATAAGTGGAAATATAGATGATAAAGATTTAAAAGATATTATTGATAAAAATTTTTAAGATTATACATTGATACCAAGTAATAATATTGCTAACAAAATTGAAAAAATATATTCTAATAATATACAAAAGTCGCAAAGATATTCTATAAAAAAAGAGGTATCGTTTGATAAAGAAAAATTATATCATATGGCAAATAGTTTAGAAAAAAAATTTAAACTTGTACAAATTGATGAAACTCTAGCTAATAATATTAAAACATTAAAATTTATAAATATAACGGATGATTATAAAAAATATGGTATAGGCTTTTGTTGCATTTATAATAATGAAATAATAGGTGTCGCATCATCTAACATTTTTTATAAAGAAGGTATTGAAGTTAATATAAAAGTAAAAGAAGACTATCGCAGAAAAGGAATTGCTACTGCTCTAGCTTCAAATTTAATTTTAGAATGTTTAAAGCAAAATAAGAAAGTAAGTTGGGATGCAGCTAATATTAATTCAGTAGGTTTGGCACAGAAATTAGGATTCGAGTATGATTCAACATATAACATTTACGATTTTATTTAGGAGAGTAAGAAATGAATAATTTAGTTAATGAAATAGAGAAATTAATAAAAGATTCGAATGAAAATATTTCAATTTTGATTAAAGACTTAGATTCAGAAGAAGAAATATATAATTTTAATAGTACTGAAAAATTAGTATCTGCTTCGACAATTAAAGTTCCAATAATGCTAGCTATTTTTGACGAGGCTAAAAATAAAAATGTTAATTTAGATGACGTTATTTTCATTACAAAAAATGATATTTTGGACGATACAGAAATATTTGAAAATGGAGAAGGATATTATACAATAAATGAGTTAATAAATCGGATGATAATAGAATCTGATAATACAGCAACAAACGTATTATTAAAACATTTTGATATGGAAAATATTAATAATTATATTGTTAATGTTTTAAAAGTTAAATCTACTTATTTGCAAAGATATATGCTAGATGAAAAAGCTATAGAAAATGGGTTAAATAATTATATAAGTCAAAAAGATATGTTAGACATTTTTTCTCTCTTATTTAACAAAAAGATTTTAAATGATGAATCGTGTGATAAAGCAATAAATATATTATATAATCAACGTTGTCAAGATCAAATAATGAGATATATTTATGAACCTGTAAAATTTGCTCATAAAACTGATTCGCTTGATTTTTTAAGTCATGATATTGGAGTCATGAACATTAATAATAAAATATTTTATATTGGAATTTCTATATATAACTCGAGTGATAAAAAAGGTAATAAGAGATTAATTGGTAATATAGGAAGGAAAATATATGATTATTTAATTAAATAAAATAAAGGGTATGGGCTTCCCATAAATGGAAAACGTGCGGAAGTATAAATTCAGTGCTGGCTGTCGATAAAATTTGATTTTGTCCATACATATTTTTAGTCATATATTAATTCTTTTAATTTTTCAGTTAAATTTTTATCATTTTTAACATAGTAATTTATTAAAAATTCTATCTTTTCTTGTGCTTCATTACCAACCGAAAAAAGATAATTATTAAAATCATTAGTTATTAAAAGTTTATTGTAAAAATGTTTCTTATTCTTTTTCAGATAGTCTATTTTAATAGATTGTAAGTTTTATACAAAATAAAAACTTACGAACTTTTTATGGTTCGTAAGTTGTCTTCAAATGGAGGGCCTAGCCGGACTTGAACCGACGCTCGGGGAGTTGCAGTCCCATGCCTTACCAACTTGGCTATAGACCCACGTGAGTAAATTATAGCAAATTATTTTAATTTAAGCAATACTTTTACCACAATTTACTACCATTATATTAATTATTAAATCAAATTATACTATCTTATTGTTCTTTACCACATTTTTTAGAATCTTCATCAATAACCGCACTACAATGTTTATAATATATAATATTTTTTACAAATTCATCTTTAGTTACTACTTTTAAAACATTAACGCTCTTCGTAGTTATATCCGTTTTGGAATAACATCACTTTAAATAAATCTAAACTCATAAATTTCCTTCTTCATTCAAACAAATTATATCTAATTAAATAGTTAGAAAATTCAACTATTTTTTTAGCCGTTTTTTCATTTTCTTTTAAATATTCTTCACTAACTTCACTATACATTTTATAGTCACTTAGTTGATTATTATAATATACTTTATCCGTAACCCAATTACCATTAGGGAAAACGACAATATTTTCATCAACACTAAATATATCATGACCCAAAGCATATTTAGATTCAAAACCAAACATATTTCCTAACGTTGGCATCACATCATAAGTACCCATTATTTTAGTAATCTCACCTTGGATTTCTTTATTTTTGCTCCAAATAATTAAAGGCACCTTAGTTAATTGTTCATACTCATAAAAATCAATATTTTTATTTAAATATTCTTCATATTCTTTAATAGTAAACTTGGCATCATGGTCACCATAAATAACAATAATAGTATCTTCTAAAACTCCTAAAGTATCTAATTTAGTAAGAAACTCCCCTATCGCTTCATCTGCATAATGCAATAATTTTAAATAATTACCAATTTTTGTTCCTTCCATATCGCCCACATCAAATTCTACTTTACCATTGTTATAAAATGGTGTGTGATTGGTTAACATAATAAGTGTCCCATAAAACTTATCATAATTATCATTAATATTACTAATTATATCAGCCGATTGATTAAAAAACGATTTATCAGATATTCCTATTCCAATCTTATCAGTTAAATCATATATATCATAACAATAAAACTCTTGATAACCTATTGATTTATACATATTATTTCGATTCCAATATTCACAAATATTACCATGCATGCTAAAAGTAAAATAACCTAATTTATTAAATTCATCAACCATTGACTGATAATTATTATGTTCATAATTGACAAACACAGTTCCTGTTCCAACAGGCAAAATCGAATTAGTTATTGTGAATTCAGTATCACTACTAGTTCCTACACTTTCTTGAGAATAATAGTTACTAAAATATAACCCTGAACTTGCTAATTTATTTAAATTGGGCGTTATAATTTGATTATTAACTTCTTTATTTAAAAACATACTTTGGACACTTTCAGCATGAATCAATAAAATGTTTTTGTCTTTAAAAATATTAGTATACTGATTCTCTTTAGTTTCTTTGTTGTAATAAAACTCATCAATAATTACTTTTGCATCTTCTTTACCACAATTTGGGCAAACAAACTTTTTTAAGACATTTAAAACATCATTTACCTGATAACTATAAATTCCAAAATTATGAACAACATAAGCTTTATTCCAATCATTAGTTAACCGATATATATCATTAGAACTACAGGTTAGTAAAATAATCGCCAATAAACTAAAAACAATGAAAACATATTTTTTAAAATTATTGATATTTTTTTCATATTTTATATTTTTATATAAAATAATCATTAATAAAATTTGCCAAAGAAAAATAAAATCAGAAATTTGAAAAACATTCGTTACTGCTTCGCTCGGCAATTTAAAAGCTTGAAATAATGTTTCAACTAAATAAATCGAAGCAAAATCATTATAGTTATTGTAATATAATGAATTAATGCAACAAATTGCAGATAAAATTATTGAAAAAATTAAAAAATAATTATTTTTTCTTGTTACTAAAAATGAAAAACTACATATTAACAATATTATAAGTAAATCACTTAAAATAAAACGAATATTTCCTAGTCCTGTTGTCATAAACAATAATAAGATACTGTTAATTAAACTAGAAATAATAAAACATAACATAATATAATTATCTTTTAGTGATGATGAAAGATTAAACTTAGACATATAACAATCGCTCCTACAATAAATCCAACTATGTTAGTTTTTTTATCTTGATGTTTTAAATGATGTAATAATTCAAAGAAAACAATGTAAATAAGCATTCCTAAAGTTAATGCAAACATTACACCAATTATATATTCGCTAACGCTACCAATTAAAAAAATAATTAACCCGCCTAAAAAAGTAGCTAAGGAAATAACAAAACTAATTATTGATATTTTAACCTTACTATAATTAGACATTTCTAAAGAACTAGAAATAATCATTCCCATGGGAATATTATGTAATCCAATTCCAATTCCTAATAAAATTCCTAATTCAAAATTAGTTTGTAAAGTTGAATATAAAACCATTCCTTCAATAATATTATGAATAATCAAAGCAATACTAGCCATAATTCCAATATGAAAAATATGATCTTTTTTCTTTGAATGTTCATGATTTGGAATAAATAAATCTAATAGTTTTAACAAGCAAAATCCAACAACACCATAAAAAATCATTGAAAAATAATCTAAATGTTTTAAAGTATGGGGCACTACTTCTAAAAATATTAATAAAAATAATACACTAAAAGCAATACTAATCGATAACTCTGCTATTTTTTTGTTATCTTTAGTAATTAAAATAATTAAAGTACCAATAAAAATAGTCATGCCAAATAAAAGTGTAATCAATAAAGTCATAAATTCCTCCTAGCTAAAAAATTTGGGATATTTTTTAATTAGTTTATCAACTATAAAACTCATTAAACTAAATAAAACTAATGATATAAAAACTAATATTAAAATAAAAATAAACATTTTGTAATTTAAAATAGTTAAAGCAAAAAAATTTCTAAAACCAACTAATGTTCCTATAAATCCTAAAATTAAAATTACAATTAATCCTAACCTTAATCTGTTTAAAGGAAAACAAATTTTAAACAGTAATAAAAAACCCGTGAACCCTGTCATTATAACACATAAAGTTGAAATTTGATTATCAGTTAAGGATAAAAAATTGCCTAATATTGATATTATAACAATATTTAAAACAATTGTTAACGATGTTGGTAAAGATTTACTAAAAACATTAATTAAAAAATTACCTTTGATTCGATTATTATTTGGTTCTAAAGCTAAAACAAACGAAGGAACACCAATTGTAAAGAAGTTAGTTAAAGTTAACTGAATTGGTTGAAACGGATAATTAAAACTAATCAAAATAAATATTAAAGTTAAAAAGAAAGCATATCCTGTTTTAGCCAAAAATAAAGTGGCACTTCTTTCAATATTATTAATTGTTCTTCTTCCCTCTTTAATAATACTAGGTATCGAATCAAAATCGTCATCTAGTAAAACTAATTGACTAACATTTCTTGCCGCATCAGTAGCATTTTTAATAGTAATACTACAATCAGCTTGTTTTAAAGCTAAAACATCATTAACCCCATCACCAGTCATCGCTACAAAATGTTTGTTCTTTTGAAGTATTTCTATCATTTGTTTTTTTTGTAAAGGGGTAACTCTTGCAAAAATATTATTTTCTTTAATGGCTTTTTCTAATTCTAAATTATTTAAAGAAGATACATCAATACTCTTAATATCAGTTAACCCTGCATCATGCGCAATTTTACTTACTGTTTTAATGTTATCTCCAGATATTATTTTAATATCAACACCTTGTTTAATTAAATAATCTAACGTTTTTTTAGCATTTTTTCTAATAGTATCTTTTAATACAATCACACCGATTGGCTCATCATCATGACAAATAAGTAAAGTGCGATTATCTTGATTATCATTAACTTCTTTTATTTGTTTTTTAGTCAAAAAATCGGGAGCACCATATATAAATTTACCTTCTTTAAACTCTATCCCACTATATTTATAAATTGGTGAAAAAGGTATTTTTTTTATAACTTGATAATTATCTTGTTTTTTAAAATAATTACTAATAGCTTCACTAGTTGCATTATCAACTTCTAAATTATTAACAATATTACCCATTATTTCATCTAAATCATATTTTTTATTCAAAGGAATAACTTTAAGTACTTCCATTTTCCCGTCCGTAATTGTTCCTGTTTTATCTAAACAAATAGTATCAACTCTTGCTAACATTTCAATACAGTATAATTCTTGAACTAAAACATTTAATTTAGCTAATCTAATAACCGAAACAGCTAAAACAGTACTAGTTAATAAAACTAAACCTTCAGGAATCATGCCGATTAAAGCAGCTACTGTATTGATAACTGAAGTTTCTAAATTTTTATCAAGATTATATTGATTTATAAATAATAAAATACCTAAAGGAACAATTAAAATAGAAATTATTTTAATAATTTTATTTAAAGAATTCATTAAAATTGAATTAATTGGTTTAACATATTTAGCATCTTTACTAATGACATTAGTATAATTATCTAATGATACATGCTCTACTTTAGCTTTACAATTACCAACCACCACAAAACTTCCCGACTTTAACATATCGCCTTCTTTGTAAGTAATTAATTCAGTTTCTCCTGTAATAAACGATTCATTAACTGATACTTCACCTTCTTTAATTATTGCATCAGTTATAATTTGATTACCAGCCTTAAATAGAATGATATCATCTAAAACAATATCTTCGTTTTTAATTATTACAACTTTGCCATTTCTAATAGCTTTCGCTTTGGTCGAAGTAATAACAGATAACTTGTCAATAATTAACTTTGATCTTATCTCTTGAATTGTACTAATTAAAGTATTACAAATAACAATTCCCATAAATAATAAGTTTTTATATGATCCCACCATAAAAACAGCTAAAGCTAAGCCAAAATTTAATAAATTAAATAAAGTAAAAATATTATCTTTAATAATTTTGGATATTGTCTTAGTTGGAACACTGACTTCTTTATTAGTTAAGCCTTCTAAAACTCTTGTTTTAACTTGTTCAGTATTTAAACCATCAGTTAAATTAGGATCAAATCTTGTCATAATTATCAACCTTCTTTTTATATTTTATCACATCACATTAATTATATCAAAAAAATATTATTTTTTAATGACTATTTTGTCATATCAAAGTATTTTTATAAATGAAGTCAATTTTAATTAACCAAAGTGATATATTTAATAATTAGATTTTTTTAAATTATAAAAAGAATTAATTTTTATAAAATTAGCAGTTATTAAAAAAGACAATCTTAAACGAAAACACCGAATCATCTTGTGAAACGGTGTTTTTTATTTCAAAAAACAGTAGAATAAACATCTAATACACGAAATTAAATGTATCTTTTTTATTATATGAGATTTCTCCATCTATATCTTACTATAAATTAATTGATTGATAATACATAACAGTAAGAATCATTCTTCACTCAACTTTTTATAATATTCATAAGTTTTAATGGCATTTTCTTTATTTAATTTCAATAATTCTAAAGCATGATCATTAACTTTGTTTAAAACATTATATCTAGTTTGTTTGTTTAAAAATTCTTCATATAAATTAAAATCAGGATCACAATCCAAACTAAATTTAGTTAATGGTTTTCTTCTAAATATTGGAAAATAACCACATTTAACAGCATCACGTTCCATATCTAAACTGTTATTCATACCACCAGCTATACCATGTGATATACAAGGAGCATAAGCAATAATAATAGCTGGTCCATTATAACTATTAGCCTCATTAAATGTTTTAATCACTTGCATTGGATTAGCGGCTAAAGATACTTGAGCAACATAAACATTAGGATAAGTCATCATCATTTTGGCTAAATCTTTTTTATTAGTTTGCTTACCATTACTTGCAAACAAAGCAACACTACCAATTGGTGTGGCTTTACTTGATTGTCCTCCAGTATTAGAATAAACTTGTGTATCCAAAACTAATATTTTAACGTTTTCACCACTAGCTAAAACATGATCTATTCCCGAAAAACCAATATCATAAGCCCAACCGTCACCACCAATAATCCAAATATTTCTTTTAACAATATAATCTTTATAAGGTAGTAGTTCTTTATATTTATTAAAATCTAAATTATCATAATACTTTTTAGTTATATTATAATCGTTAATATTATTAATGTATTCCTCAAAACCATCATATTTACTCATTATTTTAACAATTTTTTCTTTATTAAATTTATCAGCTTGTAAAAATCCAAAACCGTATTCAGCATTATCTTCAAATAAAGAACTTGCCCAAGGGATTAAATATGGCATTGATGGCGCACTAGCACCATAAATTGAAGAACAACCAGTAGCATTAGCAATCATCATACTATCGCCAAATAATTGAGTTAATAATTTAATATAAGCTGTTTGACCACAACCTGCACATGCTCCACTAAATTCTAATTTTGGTTCTCTAAATTGTGTATTTTTAATATTATTTAGATTAGTTTCTTTGCAAGTTACATTTTTAGACAAATAATCAAATATTTGTTGTTCCTGTTCTTCATCAACTAATTTAGAAAATATTAAAGATTTTTCTTTTGATAAACATGATTTTATACATAGCCCACATCCTGTACAATCTTTAACACTAACACCAATAATAAATTTATCAATGCATCTTTCTTTTATATAATTTGGAGCTTTATCATATTCTTCATCAGATAATTGATATGGTCTAATCACTCCATGTGGGCAAACAAAAGAACACATATTACATTTAATACAATTACTACTAATCCATTTAGGAACAAGATCAGAAATACATCTTTTTTCTTCCTTACTAGTACCTGATTTAAATGTACCATCTTTCATATCAATAAAACTAGAAACCGGTAATTTATCTCCTTCGCGATGACGCATCGCTAAATAAACATCAATATATTTTGGTTTTTCTTCTGCTTTAAAATTACCATCTAATTTAATTTCTTTTAAATAAGTAATAGTCAAATCAATAGCATCAACATTAGCTTTAACAATATCTTCGCTTTTTAAACCAAATCTTTTATTAACATCTTCTTTCAAATCTAATTTAATCTTATCAAAATTAACCAAATTAGATAAATAGAAAATAACAACTTCCATAATTGTACTTATTTTATTATTTAAACCAACTTTTCTCGCTAGTTCATAAGCATTTATTGTATAAAATTTGATATTTTTATCTTTAATTATTGTTTTTACATTATTAGGTAAAAATTCAATTACTTCTTTTTCAGTTTTGATAGTGTTTAAAACAAATATGCCATTTTCTTTAATATTAGATAAAATATCAAAATCATCCATATAAGTATCTTTTGTTACGACTATTAAAGATGGATTGGCGACATAATAAGTCGCTTTAATCGGCTTATCACTAAATCTTAAATGACAATTAGTAACTCCCCCTGATTTTTTAGAATCATATTGAAAATAACCCTGAACGTATTTATCAGTATTTTTGCCAACTAATTTAATAATCGATTTACTAGCACTAACCATACCATCCGATCCATAACCATAAACTAGCATTTCCAAACCATTATCAAGTTTATAATCAGTTTCTTTTAAACTTAAGTTAGTGACATCATCATTAATTCCGATTGTAAAATTATCTATTGGATTATCTAACATATCATAAACAGCTTTAATTTGACTAGGTGTAGTATTTTTGCTTGATAAACCATATCTACCGCCAACTATTTTAATATCTTTATCTTTTAAGGCATTACATACATCTAAATATAATGGTGACGCACTGCCAAATTCTTTTGTTCGATCTAAAACAGCTATTTTAAAAACTGTTTCTGGAATTATCTCTTTTAAATATTTACTGGAAAATGGACGATATAAATGAACTTCAATCAAACCATAATCTTTTAAATCGTCGATAACTTCTTTAATAGTTTCGCAAACAGATCCCATTGCAACTATTACTTTTTCAGCTGTTTTACTACCATAATAATTAAATGGTTGATAATTACTACCAGTTATTTTATTGATTTTTTTCATATAACTATTAACTATATCTGGCACTTTATCATAATATTGATTTCTAATTTCTGTTGCTTGAAAATAAATATCGTCACCTTGACTGGTACCGTAAGTTTTAGGATTATAGGGATTAATAGCTTTAGTTCTAAATTCATTTAATTTGTCATAATTAATTAAATCTTTAACATCATCTTTTTCTAAGATAGAAACCTTTTGTAATTCATGACTAGTTCTAAAACCATCAAAAAAATGCATAAATGGTAAACTGCTTTCAATAGCTGACAAATGAGATACAACTGCTAAATAATTAGCATCACTAACATTACTAGAAGCAATCATATTAAAGCCAGTCATTCTAGTTGCATAAACATCTTGATGATCACCCAAAATTGATAAAGCATGAGTTGATATGCTACGAGCAGCCACATGCATAACACAAGGTAACATTTCCCCAGCTATTTTATACATATTAGGAATCATTAATAATAATCCTTGGCTAGCAGTATAAGTACTAGTTAAAATACCTGAACGAAGTAATCCATGAACCAAACCGCTAGCACCAGCTTCACTTTGCATTTCAATTACTTTTACTTTATCTTCGAAAATATTGGTTAAGCCTTTATTAGACCAAGCTTCAATATGTTCAGCCATCGGACTTGAAGGGGTAATTGGATAAATCCCTGCTACTTCTGTAAATAAATAAGAAGCATTACTACATGCTTCATTACCGTCAATAATAACTTTTTTCATGTAATCACCTAAACTTAATTATACTATAAATCAAAATAAAAAGTAAAATAATTATTACAAATTACTTGATAAAACCTTTTCATATGATGTTTTTATCTTACCAGATTTAATTCTTCGTAATTTTTCTTTATCGATTTTATCTTTCATAAATTCTATATCTATTTTATCTTTATCTTTTTGAATAATTTGTTTTAACATATAAATATATTCAGGAGGATTTATTTTTAATCTATGTCCTTTAAAAATTACTTGTTCATTATCAAACACTTCTTTTGATAATTCTAAGCTAAAGTTGTCATTTTTAACCCAAATATGCCCCAAATCATCATGATAATAACCCTTCTTTTTAATTGAACCATCGGCTAGTCTTTCAAAACAAAAAACACCAATATGAAAACAAGAATTATCGAGATTAGCGATTATTTCATGTCCTCCAACCGGAACACCATTTTTTAAAACTCTTGGTGTTGTATATCTATTATCACAAAATTTTAATCCCATTTCTTCACATACTTGACAGAATTTATCAATATCATATTCATTTAAATGAATATCAATATCATCATGAATTCGATTTGATTCAATACCATATTTTATATATACGCATAAAGATCCGGTTAAGCTATAATCTACCCCTCTATCGTTTAATTTTTTTACCAAAATTTCTAATTGTTTATAAATTAAATTATGATTTTGTTTGATATTATCTTTCATTAATTTTCTGCAATTTTTAATAGTTTTTTCTTTTTTTGATGAATTTGTCATGGTCATCCCCTTAAATATTTATAACAATTATATCATATTTTTTTACTAATCTACTATTTTATATTATTATGCAAAGATTTATTAATACCATTACCAATTATCAAACTCAATTTTTCTACTAAAAAATCGACTTCCTTTGGGGTTACCATTAAATTAAAACCAATCGGAGTTAATACTTCAAATAGTAATTGCTTGATTTCGTCATCATCTAAAGTTCCGACAATTCCTAATAAAGTTTCTTTATCCTTTTTATTTAAAGTTATTTTTTCCTTTAAATAATTGGGGCTATATACCATTAATTTATTAATAGGACTATTGATGTTTAATTTTGAATACGTATAATGTTTATGCATATAATTAATCGTATCTGAAACAATAGTAATTGCATCAACTACAGTAGGAACACCTATAGCAATACAAGGGATATTTAATGTTTCATAACTTATTTCTTTTCTGCTATTACCAATACCACTTCCTGGATGAATTCCTGTATCAGTCATCTGAATTGTTTTATTTACTCTTTCAACTGATTGACTGGCTAAGGCATCAACTGCAATTAAAAAGTCCGGTTTAAATTTATTAACAATACTATTAATTGTTTCACTAGTCTCTAATCCCGTTTGACCCATAACACCAGGTATCAAAACAGAAACTCTACGATAACCGTCAGTCACTTCGCCTAATTCAAATAAATGATTAGTCACTAAAATATTATTAATAACTAAAGGGCCTAATGAATCAGGAGTTGATTTAGAATTGCCTAGTCCCACAACTAAACAACTATTTTCATTTTTGATATCAAGCTTATTAATTAACTTAGTTAATTCTCTACTAAATATTTCCTCGACTTTTTTGCTGTTTTCATAATCAGTAACATCAGCAAATTCAATAGTTATATAGTTACCTTTTTTCTTATTAATTATACTTTCAGCATCCTTATCAATTACAACCTCAGTTATCTTAACATTATCTTCAATATATTCCTTTGTTTTAATACCTTTAACCTTTTTATTAATCACTTCAATAGCTAAATCTGTTCTTATTTTATAATTTGATAAATCAATATTGTGTCCCATAAATTATTCACCTATAATATTGTTAACTTATTTTATATCTTTTATGCGAAAAGGGTTGCTTTTTTAATAATTAAATGGTAAAATTAGTATTGTTTTAAAGAGCTTGGAGGTGAGATCATGGCTAATATGAAAAATGCAAAGAAAAAAATCAAATCAATCGCAAAAGAAACTGTAAATAATAATAATTATACTGCTAGTATGAAAACAGCTTGTAAAAATGTAGAAAAAGCTATTAATGCTAAAGATAAAGAAAAAGCAAATGATAATTTGAAAATAGCTATTAAAAGAATCGATAAAGCTTCACAAGCAGGAGCTATTAAAAAAAATAATGCCGCTCGTAATAAATCTCGTTTAACAAAAAAAGTAAATGCTATGGAATAATTTACTTTTTTTTTGTTTTTTATATTGTTTTCTGATATAATTATATTAGGTGAATATATGAAAAGTTTATTAAAATTAGTTCCTTTAATTATTATATTAATTTTAACAATAATATATCAAAATTCAATTATTAATTATATTGTTGAAAAAGCCATTTTTTCTAAAGAAATCTATATCGCAGAACCCAACGATTATGCTATTAATTATAATTTTCAATTTGTTCAAATTACAGATGATTTCATTGCTGATAATAAAAAAGAATTATTAAATATTATTTATACATTTCTTAATAATGGCGATGATAACTTTTATTTTTTTTGTCATTATGACAACTGTAAAACAGACTTGAATGATCTTATAATCAACAAAAAGTTGACTGATATTAATAATTATGTCCATCCATACAATAGTTATCGTCAAATTTACTTTTCAATTAATTCTTTCGATAAAATAGAAGCTGTAGTTCAGAAATCATATACTGATGATAATATCAATGATATCAATAAAAAAATAGATAAAATAATGACTGAAATAATTACTAAAAATATGACTGATAGAGAAAAAATAATCGCTTTTCACGATTACATTATCGAAACAACCGTCTATGATTCAGAATACATTGATCTCGAATTGAAAGATATTAATAACCCTTCTCATAGAGCAATTGGTCCATTATTTTTAGGAAAAGCTTTATGTGGTGGCTATACCGATGCCATGTCAATATTTTTAAATAAATTAGATATCCCTAATTACCGTATCTCGAACAAGGAGCATGTTTGGAATTATGTTTATTTAGATAATAAATGGTATCATTTAGACGTAACTTGGGATGATCCTATTACTGATAACGGTAGTAATGTTAAATTAGACACATTTCTTTTAATAACAACCAAGCAATTAGAAAATTTAAAAACAGGAAATCATAATTATGATAAAAATATTTATAGTGAAGCAAAATGATATTGACAAATAAAAATTTGTCTTTTTTTATTAACTAGAAATATAAAAAATGGATTCAATCATCCATTTATTAAATGTATACTTATAAATTAATCTAATAATTTATATATAGGTAGTGTTATAACTACTTTTGTACCATTATTTTCTTTAGAAAAATATTCTATATTACCACTATGAGCCAATATTATTTCGCATGATAAAGATACACCCAATCCAGTACCATTTTTTTTAGTTGTATAAAATGGTTCTTTTATTTTTTCAATCTCTTCTTCTTTTATGCCACAACCATTATCAGTAATATCTATAATAAATTTATTTTCCTTTATTTCATAATTTAAACCAATTCGAGGTTGTTTAGTATTTTCTAATGCTTCAATAGCGTTTTTAATCATATTAATTAAAACTTGATTAAGTCGATTATAATCACCTTCGATAAATACTTCATCTAAAGAAATATTATAATCAAACTGAATATTTTTATCTTTCAAAAGAGGACTTAATTGATTAATAACATCTTCTAACAACATATTAATATCTAAAATTTTTTTTTGTATCTTAATTTTATTCATTGCTAAAAAATCTTGTAATAATAATAATATTTTTTCGTTTTCTTCTTTTAAAATTTTAATATACTTAATGTGATCTTTATTATTAATATCAAACATATCCAAATAACTTTTACAAACGGCAATAGGATTTTTAATTTCATGAGTTATTTTAAATAAAGATTCCCGAATTTGTTCATCCTGTTTTAATTGTTTAACACTCATATGTAATTTAATTATGTCTTCTCCTTTATTGTACATATATATAATTAAATAAGTTATAATAATAAAAACTACCAGCATTAATATGTTATCAATTATATTAACATTTAAATCATAAAAATAATAAACAAAAATAGAAAAGATAGATTTAATTATTAAAAACAACATTAAAAATAATGAATCTTTTTGTTTATATACCAATAAATGAATAATAAAATAAATTAAATATTCAATTATAAAAACAAAAATATTTATATTTAACTGATAATATATAAAAATTAAAATAATTGAAATAATAATACCAATATAACTTCTTTTTTTAATATAGGCAAAAATAAGAGGAATATTAAACAACAATAAAACAGAATTACTTAATTCATTATAAGTAATTAACAAATAAAGACTGGATAATAAAGAAAAATCCAAAAATGTTTTACTACTATTTTTATCAATATTATTGCTGTAAGTATAATAAAATAGATTAAATATTAAAGGAAATACTAACAAAATAACATTCAATAAAATTTGTTGAAAAACATTCACCATAAATCACCTCATAATGATTATATTATATTTTTTTGACATATTTTGTCGAATTATGTCAAAAAAAGGAAAAAGTAATCAATTATTTTAGTGCGTCGATAAATTTTTCTAATTTTTGAGCTTGTTCACCCAAAATTATTTTTAATTGATTGTCGATTTCGACAATTCCTTGCGCACCTATTTTTTGAATACCTTCTCTATTTACTTTTTTCGTGTCTTTTAATTCGACAATAAATCGGGACTTATTAGTTTCATAATTGATGATATTATCTTTACCACCTAAATACTCTACTAACTTATTAGCTTCTAGTTTAAAATCTTTTTGTTTTGATTTGACTATAGCAACAGCGATAATTATCAAAATAATAATTATTATTAAATATTGCCATATATGTTCCATTTTTAATCACCTTCATAAATTATACTATATTTTTTTTAATTTGAAAATATTTTGATTGTATAATTTACAAATTTAGTGTAAGATAATAGTAAGAGGAATATAAAATGAAAAAAATATCAAGATATAAAATAGATTTTAGTTTATTAATAATATTACTTGTTTTTATAGTTATTAGTATTGTTACAATTAATAGTGCACAAAGTTTAATTTCTAACAATACTTTAGTTATTAAACAAATTTTATGGTACATAGCAGGTTTTGTTAGTATTTATTTTATCATGTTTGTTGGTAATGATTTTATTTATCGCAATATCTGGATTTTTTATGTCATAGGAATTATTTCTTTAATAGGATTATTATTATTTGCTACGCCTATTAATAACGCAAAATGTTGGTATAGTATTCCTGGAATTGGAACAATTCAACCAAGTGAATTTATGAAAATAATTTTAATCATTACTTTAGGAACAATGATTCATAAATTTAATGATGTTTATAACAATCCAACAATTTGGGAAGAATTTAAATTTTTAATCAAGGTAGGAATTGTTGTTCTTATTCCTAGTATTTTAACTTTTTTACAACCGGATACAGGAGTTGTATTAATATATTTATTAATAACGGTTGTAATGCTATTCATATCAGGAATTAGATATCGATGGTTTATTATTTTATTTTCAATTATTATCTTCTTTATTATTTTGATATTAGGAATATATTTCGTTGATACAGATTTATTTATTAACATTTTTGGAACTGATTTTTTCTTAAGAATCGATCGAATATTAGATTGGTCAAATAGTAGTGGTTATCAATTAGAAAATGGAATTATTAGTATTGGTTCAGGCGGACTATTAGGTATGGGTATTAACAATACTCCTATTTACTTTCCTGAACCACAAACGGATTTTATTTTTTCCGTATATGCTAATAACTTTGGATTTGTAGGCTCAATTTTTCTTTTGATTTTACTTGGTTTTTTTGATATAAAATTAATTATTTTAGCTATTAAAAACACCAATTTAACTAATAAATATATTATTGGCGGAATTATTGGCATGTTAATATATCAACAACTACAAAATATTGGTATGACATTTGGTTTAATGCCAATCACCGGTATTACCCTACCATTTATCAGTTATGGTGGTTCATCATTATTAAGCTATATGATGATGATGGGAATAATTTTTAATATATCGAATGAAACAATTAGATATACAAATTAAAAAAGTCATCAAACAATGACTTTTTATTCTTCAGTTTTAATAACTTCTTTATTTTTGTATGTTCCACATTTTGGACATACACGATGTGGTTTAACCATTTCACCACATTTTGGACATTTAACCACTGTATTAGCAGCAATAACATAATGCGTTCTTCTTTTGCGTCCGCGTGTTTTACTAATTTTTCTAAATGGTACTGCCATTTATAACACCTCTTTCCTTATAACAAATCTTTTAATTTTTCTAATTCCGGATTAATTCTTTCTTCCCTACTAGTTACAAATTTCCAACCTTCACCTTCGGTTTTAACATCCGATAAATCGTCATTTACAACTTTAAGGGGAACTTCCATTAATATATTTTCCCATATTATTGAAAAAATATCAAGAGTATTTGTTTCATTTTTATCAAAATCTACAATTAAATTACTTAAATCATCATCAATTTGAATTAAAAATGGATATTTAG
>CALVKL010000004.1 GCA_944332695.1 uncultured Bacilli bacterium | reverse complement strand
CTACACCAATTAATTATCGATGTAGTCATAGTTAGAACTTTTTATTTCGTGTATAAATTTATTAAATCAGTTCTTAATTTGGTTTTTTTTTATGCAATATATTGTTTTATTTTACTAATTTTTTGATTTGTTACTTGAGCGATTGTTTTAATATCAAAAGACATATTAATCATATTGTTAATAATTTTAACAATCGTTTCTTCTTTACCAATATTAATACCCTGTTGATAATAATAAAGTAATTCTTTTATCTCGCTTTCTTTTAAATGTGTTATTTTTTTTATAAATTTTTCCATATAATTCCTCCTTTATCAGAAATTATACTTTTATTTTAAATATAATTCAAATTACTAATTTTAAAAAAGTAAATTATAAATAAGACAAATTTTTAAAATTTATATATTAAAATTCGTTTTTTTGTAAACTTATAATTAAAACAAGCATTTAATTTTTAAAATCAATAAATTTATTTTTTTATTGCTTTTTGTCCTTGAATTATATCATATTTTGCCATATATTTATCTATATCATTTAAGATATCAATCTTTTTAATCAACCATTTTGGTTCTATTAAATCTTCTACTTTAGGATCGCCAGTTAAACGATGAATTACAATATTTTCATTTAAATATTGTAATTGTTCGCATACTATAGCGATATATTCGTCTTTTGTTAATAATTTGAAGGGATTATTTGTATATAATTTTTCTAATTTAGTGTTTTTTAAAATGTGAAGCATATGAATTTTTATTCCTTGAATATCTAATGTGTTTAAGTATTTTACTGTTTCAATCATCATTTCTTTTGTTTCATAAGGTAGTCCATTAATGATATGAACGACAACATCAATATTTCTTTTTCTTAATTTTTTGACCATTTCTTCAAAGCATTTTAAATCATGACCACGATTAATTAATTCTGCTGTTGTTTTATGAATTGTCTGTAAACCTAGTTCGATTGTTAAATATGTTCTTTTATTTAAGTCGGTTAAATATTCCAAACATTCATCGGTGATGCAATCTGGTCTGGTTGCAATAGATAAACCGATTACGTCATCTAATTTTAAAATTGTTTCATATTTTTCTTTTAAAATATCTAAAGGAGCATAAGTATTAGTTCTTGCTTGAAAATAGCCAATATATTTACCTTGCCATTTTTTATTCATGACAGTTTTAATTTTATTAAATTGTGTAATTAAGTCATCTTTTATGTCACCAGCATATTCACCACTGCCTAAATTACTGCAATAAACACAACCGCCACTTTTTAAATGTGGGCAAGAAAACCCCGCATTTAAACTTAATTTTATAATTTTTTGTTTAAATCTGTTTTTGTAATAATAATCTAAAGTATAATAACGCTTATTACTATTAGAATATTTGAATTTCATAACATCACCATGTTAATTATATCATTTTGTAAAAATATTGTGAAATTTTACCAAAATTATTTAATATTTTAATAGATTTGTGCTATAATGGGTTTGGAGGTTATGGAAAATGAAAAAATATGATTTATTGAAAGTATTAGGGATTACATTTCTAATTGTTATGTTGATCAGTTGGGTTGTTCCTGCTGGAATTTATTACAATGGTACATTTACTTCACTTGAGACAACTGCGCCAATTGGTTTATATGATGCTGTTGAAATTCCACTTCTAACTTTTAATAACTTTGCAAGTTTTGGTATTTTATTTTTAGCTATTGGTGGATTTTATGGAGTATTAAATAAAACGGGAGCTTATTCAAAACTAGTTGAAAATTTAGTGAATAAGTGGAAAAAAGATAATAAAAAATTTTTAATTATTACTATTGTTTTATTTTCTTTATTATCATCAGTAGTTGGTCTAAATAATGTTTTATTTCTTTTAATACCGTTTTTTGTAGCAGTTTTATTAAAACTAAATTTTAATAAGATTACTACATTTGCAGCTACAGTTGGTAGTTTACTAGTTGGTCAAATTGGTAGTACTTTAGGTAGTGGAATTTGGGGATACATTAATGTAATATTTGGAAGTGTTGCTAGTGATATTTCTATGTTCACTTTAATTTTAGTTCGTCTTGTGTTGTGGCTCATCATAACAGTTTTATATGTTTTAATGATTATGAAATCTGTTAATAATAAAGAAGAATTAAAAGAAATCAAAAAGGAAATTAAAAAATCTGAAAAAACAAAATCTAAAGAAAATAAAGAATTGGCAAAAGCTTCTGATGAAGTGACTATCCCGCTTTATAGCAAAGTAGAAACTAAAAAAACAACTTTACCTTTAATAATAATTTTATTTATATTATTGGGTTTATTAGTGTTAGGTGTTTATAGTTGGAGTTATACATTTAATATTGAAGTTTTTACTACAATTCATGAACAAATAACTGAATTTGAAATAAATGGTTATCCTATTTTGTCAAATATTTTAGGAAGTGTTAGCTCATTCGGGTCTTGGAATAATTATGATATCTCATTTGTTTTAATTATAATGTCACTTGTTATTGCATGGTTATACAGTATTAAATTAAGTGAAGCTTTTGATGCCTTTGTATCCGGAGTAAAACAAATGCTTATTCCAGCATTATACGCAATTTTATCATGTGTTGTTTTTACGTTTGTTTTATCAAAATCATATAATTTTGTATATACAATGGTAAATCAATTTACTGCCGGTGAAGAGTTTACTTTATTTGGAACTATTGCTAGTGCTTTGGTAACTTCATTTACTTATAATGATTTTCCAACGATGATTAATAGTTTTTCCCTATTCTTTAGTTCATTGGAAACAAATTTAATTTATGTTGTTGCTTTAATTTTCCAAACAATATATGGTTTAGTTATGTTATTAGCTCCTACTAGTGTTTTCTTATTAGCTGGTCTTTCATATCTAAATGTTTCATATAAAGATTGGATTAAATATATTTGGAAATTTGCTTTAATTTTGTTATTGTTAATTATTGTTATTTCATTTATGGCTACAATGATTTAATATCAAAAACTATTGATAAGTTGTCAATAGTTTTTTTGTTGAAATATGTTATATTTCTCATATTATTTAGTAGGTGGTTTTATGAAAATAATATCTCATCGTGGATCTAATATAAGTAGATATAAACCAAATACTAAACAAGCGCTATTAACGGCAATTAATTTAGATTTCATTGATGGAATAGAATTTGACATAAGAATGACAAAAGATAAAAAAATTGTTATTATTCATGATCCTATCATTAATTTAGTGAGTAATGGCAGTGGCATTGTAAAGAAAATGAAGTATAAAAAATTACTAAAATATAATTTTGGAACAAAAAACAATCCAAGTAAAATATGTACATTAAAAGAATTATTGGATAACATAAATAATAATAAAAAAATATTAATTGAATTAAAAGAAGAAAGTAAAAATTTTAAATTGTTTGTAAATATTGTTTATAGCATAATAAAAAATTATAAATTAAATATTTATATAGCTAGTTTTAATTATGATTTAATAAATTATTTTAAAACAAAATATAATAAATGCGGTTTAATAATTGGTTATGGAATTAATACAAATAGAAAATATAATCGTTTTGATTTCAATATATTAACTTATAATAATCGAAAAATATATAATAAAAAAGAAACTTTTTTATGGACTATTAACGAATATAAAGACGATTTAATTAATTATAATATAATAACTGATTATCCTTATTTATTTAAAAACTAGTTTTTTGGCTGTTTCTGAAATGATTTTTGTTTCATTATCAATTTGTAAAATTGTATTAATTATATTTTTTCTTTTTTTACGTGGAATAATTGCCAATATAATATTATTTAATAAATAATTATCAATTTGAAGATTATCTAATTTTTCTTTTATTGTTTTGTATTTCGTGCTTATTATAAATAGTGAATTATTACCTAAGGCTATTTTTTCTTCTAATATTGAACCAATATAACTTCCTATTAATGAACCAAAAGCAAACACAAAAATTTTATAAATATTATTGTTAATTACAACTAAGCTAGTTGATATAGCCCAAATAATAGACAACATAAAATTCAAAATAGCTCCTTCAATTTTTTTACCATTAGAAACGATAATTAATCTTAATGTTCCTAAAGCATTTTCTAATATCTTTAAAATAAAAATTATACATAACATAATATTCACCTATATTATTATGCTTCATTTTTTAAATATTAGTTAAATTTTTGATTAATTTTTTTCAAAATAGCTCATAATATAAAGGGAGGAATATATATGACACAAAAAGAATTATTATATTTAGAAGATGCTGTTGAGCATGAAAAAAACTTAATAAAAATTGCTAATGAAACAGTTAATTTATTAATGGATGATGAACTTAAAAATTTTATTAACTGGCAATTAGAAATTCATCAACAAGTTAAAATGGAATTAATGAATTTATTAAGGGGGATGGCAAAATGAATGATCAATTATTAATGGAAAATATGTTGTTATTACTTAAAAGTAATATGGAAGTTTATGTTCACGGCAGTTTAGAATCGTCAACAGATGCAGTTTATAAAACTTTGAAATATGGTCTAGATGAGACTTTAAAGCTTCAACATTCACTATATAATAAAATGGCTTCATATGGTTGGTATCAAATTCAAACTATAGACAAAAGTGTTATTGAAACAACTTTAAATAAATTAGAAAAATAAAAGTTTTTCTTTTTTTTATATATGTTAAAATATATTGATAAATGTCTATTTGTTTTGTATAATAATTAATAGATTAAATATGGAGATGATTAGTATGATTATAGGTTCACATGTTTCTTTTAAAAAAGATAGTCAATTATTAGGCAGTGTTAAGGAAGCTTTAAGTTATGGAGCTACAACCTTTATGTTTTATACTGGCGCGCCACAAAATACAAATAGACAAGTAATTGACATTAAGTTAACGAATGAAGCAAAACAATTGATGAAAGATAATAATATTGATATTAATAATGTTATTGTTCATGCCCCATATATTATTAATATGGCTAGTTCTAATGATTTTGCCGTTAAATTTTTAAAGGAAGAATTAAAAAGATGCGCAATACTGGGCATAAATAAGATAGTACTTCATCCTGGTAGTAGCGTTAAATTAAGTCGTGAAGAAGGAATAAAAAATATTATTAATAATTTAAATGCTGTTGGTTCACATGAGGTTATGATTTTATTAGAAACAATGGCAGGTAAAGGAACAGAATTAGGTAAAAATTTTGAAGAGATAAAGGAAATCATTGATCATGTTGATTATAAATTAGGTGTTTGCTTAGATACGTGTCATATTAATGATGCTGGATATGATGTGAATAATTTTGATGATTTGTTAAAAAAATTCGATGAAATAATTGGTTTAAAGTATTTAAAATGTGTGCATATTAATGATAGTAAAAATTTAATTAATTCTCACAAAGATAGACATGAAAATATTGGTTTTGGTACTTTAGGTTTTGATAATTTAATTAAAATAATATATCATGATAAATTAAAAGACATTCCTAAAATATTAGAAACGCCTTATGTAACTATTGATGATAATTCTAAAGAAAGGATGTATCCACCATATAAATTTGAAATAGCAATGATTTTAAATAAAAAATTTGATAATAATTTATTTGATAAGGTAAGAAATTATTACAAATAAAGGTTTTTGAAATGAATATATAAAGATTCTATTTTTTGATAACTAGTATTATCTAATTTGGCTTTTAAGTCATCTAAAATCCCCCTTGGATTTCCAAATACAATTGTATGCCAACTAGATTTAATATGATTATAGATTAATCTTAATTCGTCATCTTTTAAAATGATTCCGTTTTTAATAGCAAAACTATTCACATCTTCTAAAGTCATTCTACTAACATACTCACTAATTAATTTTTCTTTCATATCATCACCAATATAATATATGTAAAAAGAATAATGTTATGAAAATTAAATAAAATATTATAAGGAGGAATTACTATGTATAAAAGTATTGAGATAGATAATTATGCAGCTTATGAACCTTATATTAGTAGTTATACAATGAGTGTTCATTATAATCAACATTATAAAAAATATTTAAATAATTTAAATAATTTATTAAGCAAGTATAATTTTGATTATTCCAAAGAAGAATTAGTTAAAAATATTGATGTTTTTCCCATTGAAGAAAGGGCTAATATTTTATTTAATTTAGGTGGTGTTTTAAACCACGAATTATTTTTTAATATTTTAGGAAGTGGTCCGATAAGTGATGAATTGAACGATAAATTAATTGAGGATTTTGGTTCTTTTGATAATTTTAAAAATGAATTTATTAGACAAGCTAATTTATTAGTCGGCTCGGGTTATACATTTTTAGTTTTAAATAAAGAAAAAAAATTAGAAATTATTAATATTGTTAACCAAGATACACCTTATTCATATGGCTTAATTCCGATTATGAATTTAGATTTATGGGAACATGCTTATTATTTAGATTATCAAAGTGATAGAAAAACTTATATAAATAACTTTTTTTCAATTATTGATTTTAGTAAAGTAAGTAGTAATTATGAAAAAGAAATATAAAAAAATATATAATATAAGCAGTATTAAAAATAAAGATATTAAAGAAGTAATTGAAAAAAGATATAACATTTTAATTGGAATAATTTTAATAATAATGACTGTTTTAGGGATTAATTTATTCGTCGTTCAAATATTAAATCACGAATTTTATGTTTCTAAAGTTGAGCAATTAAGTAAAAATATTGTGACTTCTACTAGTACACCAAGAGGCAGAATTTATGATAGAAATGGCAAACTTATTGTTGATAATGAAGCGGTTAAAGTAATTTATTATAAAAAACCAAATGGCGTGACTACAAAAGATGAAATAAATATTGCATATAAAGTAGCTGATATGATTACTTTAGATTATAATAAATTAAAAGAAAAAGAATTAAGAAGATTTTGGGTATTAAATAATAAAGATAAAGCTAAAGAAAAAATAATGTTAGAGGAATGGCAATTATTAGAAGAACGTAAATTAACTAGTAATGATATTGAAGAATTAAAAATAGAACGAGTAACTGAAGAAGAACTAGAACAATTAGATCAAAAAGATAGATTAGCAGCTTATGTTTATTATTTGATGAATATTGGTTATAGTTATGATGAAAAAGTAATTAAAAAAGAAAATGTCACGGAAAAAGAATATGCTTTAATTGCGGAAAATATTAATAATATTAAAGGGTTTGATGTTAGATTAGATTGGAAAAGAATATATCCTTATGGTGATGTTTTTAAAACAATTTTAGGTAATGTTTCAACTAATGAAAGCGGGATACCTTATGAATTAAAAGATTATTATTTAAATTTGGGTTATGAGCTAAATGATCGCGTTGGCACGAGTTATTTAGAGTATCAATATGAATCTTTACTTAAAGGAGAAAAAACAGTCTATCAAATACTAGATGATGGGACAAGGAAGATAATTGATCCTGGAAGTAGAGGAAAAGATATTGTTTTAACAATCGATATTGAATTGCAAAAAGAAATTGAAAAAATTCTAACTGAAGAAGTTGTTAATGGCAAAAAATATGCTAATACAAAATATTATAATCGTTCATTTGTTATAATAAGCGATCCTAATACAGGTGAAATTTTAGCAATGGCAGGAAAGCAAGTTGTTGAAAAAAATGGTAAATACCAAGTTTATGATTATACACCAGGCATAGTTACAACTCCTGTCACACCAGGATCGATTGTTAAAGGTGCCTCTCATGCTGTTGGTTATAAAACAGGAGCATTAAAAATAGGTGAAAGAAGAAATGATAATTGTATTAAAATTGCTTCAACCCCAATAAAATGTTCTTGGACAAACTTAGGAATAGTTGATGATATTACAGCTTTAAAATATTCTTCAAATGTTTTTCAATTTCATACCGCAATTAATGTCGGTGGGGGAGTATATCGCTATAATGAACAATTAAACATTAATCCTAAAGCATTTGATATTTATCGGGATATTTTTAAAGAATTTGGGTTAGGCGTTAAAACAGGTATTGATTTACCGATAGAAAGTTTAGGTTATACTAGTGACAGTACTTTACCTGGACATTTATTAGATTTTTCAATTGGTCAATTTGATACATATACACCTATTCAATTAACGCAATATATTAATACTATAGCTAATGGTGGCTATAGAATAAAGCCCCATTTATTAAAAGCAGTATATAATCCAACTAAAGATGGTTTAACGGATATACTTTACGAAGTAGAAACGACAGTTTTAAATAAAGTCGATTTAGAAGATAAGTATTTAGATAGAATTAAGTTAGGTTTTAGAGCTAATATGGTATCGGGAGGATTAGGAGTAGACTTTATTGATTCAAAATATAATGCAGCTGGTAAAACAGGAACAAGTGAAAGTTTTATTGATACTGATGGTGATGGTATGGTCGATACTGAGACGATGAGTAATACTTTTGGAGCTTATGCGCCGTATGATAATCCTAAAGTTTCATTTGTAATTATTTCTCCAGATATTTTTTATAAGGAGACTTCTAATGCCAGAGCGCCGATAAATAGAATAATTTCTAAACGAATTTCACAAAAATACTTTGAAATATATAAATAATTTGGTATAATTATGTAAGTGTTTTAAGAAGGAGGGATTAAAATGGCTAAAAAAGGAGAAGCAAGAGAAAGAATAACTCTTCAATGTACAGACTGCAAAAGCGAGAATTATCGTACTGAAAAAAATAAACGAAATACAACAGATCGTTTAGAACTAAACAAACATTGTCCAACTTGTAAAAAAACAACAACTCATAAAGAAAAAAAATAAGGTGATTAGAAAATGATTAGAAATTTTAATGCTGATTTTACAAAAATTAAAATTATTATTGATGGTAGTTTATCAAGAAAAATTCGTTTTGTAAAACCAGCTACTGTAGTGTTAATTGAACCAAGAAAAGTAAAGATAGTAAAAAGACCAAAAAAACCATATAAAGGGGGTAAATATGATAAATGTTAATGATATTAAAAATGGTATTACCTTTGT
Source organism: uncultured Bacilli bacterium (assembly GCA_944332695.1). Classification (GTDB taxonomy): domain Bacteria; phylum Bacillota_I; class Bacilli_A; order RF39; family UBA660; genus Faecisoma. Next base: position 25,853 of record CALVKL010000004.1, on the reverse strand, counting down.
CTTAGATGGAGACATTTATCAAGTATTAGAATTTTCTCATGTTAAGCCAGGCAAAGGTGCTGCTTTTGTAAAAATGAAACTTAGAAATTTAAGAAGTGGCTCTACCACAGAAAAATCATTTAATAGTGGTACTAAATTAGAAAAAGCAATGATTAATAAAAAACCAATGCAATTTTTATATGTATCAGGTGAAAGTTACAATTTTATGAATATGGAATCATATGAACAAATTGAATTAACTAAAGATCAATTAGGTGATGATGTAAATTACTTAAAAGAAGGATTAAATGTTGATTTAAGTTTTTATGAAGGAGAATTATTAGGTGTTTTATTACCTGATAAAGTTGAATTAGAAGTTACACATACTGAACCAGCGGTTAAAGGTAATACTACCAATAATGCTACTAAGGATGCCACATTAGAAACAGGATTAGTAGTAAGAGTTCCTTTATTTGTTGAACAAGGAGAAAAAGTTATTATATCAACAAGTACAGGCAAATATGATTCAAGAGCTTAAATATATAATTATTAAAAATTAATTCAATGAGTGGATTAATTTTTTTTGTTTAAATTTTTGATTTATAATTAATTATATAAAAAAATAATTTTAATAGATTTAATATAAATTATAAAATAGAATTTATAATGAAAAATATTGCTTGAATAATAAGATTTGATATATTGATTTTTTAAAATGGATATAGTAGAATTTAATTGTAAGAAAATACAATTGGAAAATATTCCAATTATATTGTACGAGGAGGAATAAAAAATGAAAAAATTAACGATATGCAAAAATGAGGGGGCATTTACTAAATAAAGCATTTACGTTAATAGAGTTATTGGCAGTAATAATCATATTAGCAATAGTAGCATTAATAGCCACCCCAATTATATTAGATGTAGTAGATGATGCTAGAAGTTCTGCTGGCAAGTCAGAATCTAATATGATTTTAAATGGTATAAATAATTATTGTGCAACAAGTGAAATGAAAAAACAAATGGGAACATTAACAAGCGAAGATATTGATTGTTCTAATAAAATATCATTTACTGAAGAAGAGATAAAGAAAATGGTTAATTTAGGTAGTGCTAAGGTAAAAAGAAATAGTTATAGTGGTAATAAATTAACAAATTTAGTAATTGAAAGTAATAATCATACCTATACATTATGTTTAAGTGGAACATTTGTGATTGATGATGAACAATGTCCGAGAAACCCCAATTCGTTAATTAATAAGCTACTATCACAATATAATGGATCAAACACCGTGGGTTTATTAAAAGATACAACTAATTCAAATGTATATTATTATAAAGGAACCAATGATGAAGTAGCTAACAATTATTTATGGTATGGAGGTCATCATTGGCGCGTAATTGAATTTGATACTTTAGCTAATTCATTAACTTTAATAACACAACAACCATTGACGACAATCCGGTCAGCAAATGAAGTATGAAATACTGAAGCTAAATATGAGGCAAGTTATGTAAATGATTGGCTAAATAATTATTTCTATAATAGTCTAGATAGTAGTATTAAAGATAACATATTAAATAGTACATTTAATATTGGAATATATACTGATGTAGATGAAATAACAACAACTAAGAAAGTAGGATTATTAGATATAGTGCAATATAGTAGAGCCGGGGGAAAGAATTCTTATTTAGATATTAAAGAGCGTTGGTGGACAGGAAATTACTATGATGATTCAAATGTTATTAATGTTAAAGAAGAAGGTCTAACAGCTATTCAAGGTCCGTCAAGTGGTCGTAGTATTCGCGCAGTTATAAAAATTTCTGACGTGATCATCACCGAAGGAGATGGTACTCTAACCTCAAATTATAAAGTAGGAACAAAAGTGACAAATACAAATGATGTACAAGTAGGCGAATATATCAATGTACCATATAAAGGAACAGATAATGCATGTGGAAGCGATAATAAATGTACATTTAGGGTAGTAAGTAAAGATGAAGCAAATAATCGAATAAAAGTAGTATTAAATGGATTGCTTCCAACAACAAGTGCATGGGCAGTAGATACAAGTGATAATATCCAAACAACTGATATAGTATATACTGGAGTATTAACGCCATTTATAAACAATATCGATAGTAAATATATAACCGAAGGAACATATGGAGTAGGATTGTATGAAATGGGAGACAATTATACGGTACCGCAAGCAACAACAATAACTGCTAATATAGGATTACCAACTGTAGGCGAGATGTTTAGTGGAAATGATATAGATTTAAGTGATTCAATAACAAAAACATTTATCGATGTAAATACCATTGAAAATCCAACAGTATCAACTTCCTATTGGACAATGAATCTTTTTGGTTTAGGTTCTGTTGTTCACAATGTTGAGCTTACTGGGCGATTAGGTAATGCTGCTTCGTCAACTATTTACTTAAAGTCAGCCCTAACTTTCTCTAATGGTAAAGGTACTGCTCAAGAACCATATGAATTATAATAAACAAATATAGAATATAAATTATAAACGAAGCAAAAACACACCTTACCGAATAAGTGGCAAGGTGAGGCACTATGAGTGTAAAGATATAAAGTTCGTCTAACGTTTAATGCGTTAACAATAAAGGTAAAGTCAATAACATCTTTTCGCACACGTTTGGCGTAATTCCTGTTAATGGATCTTAAAATATTAGTGTGAATAACTAGAATAAAAACGGTTTAGTAGAACAACATCGAAAAATCGTTTTTTCTTGACAAATATTAAAAACAAATATAAACTAATAAACAGTTGAGGGTTTAGAAAGGATCTAATCATGGAAATAGGAAAAATAAAAAAAATTGGCAAAAAATACAAAATATTATTAAGTGATGGCAATGAAATAAAAACTTATGATGATGTTATTATTAAGTATGGGTTACTTTATAATAAGCAAATCGACAATGTTTTATTAAATAAAATAAATAATGATAATAATTATTATGAAATATATTATAAAGTAGTTAATTACATTAACAAAAAATTAAGAAGTACTAAAGAAATAAATGATTATCTTGAGAAAAATAAAGTTACAAATGATGATAAAGAAAAAATAATTAAACACTTGCAAGAAAAGAATTTAATTAATGATAATAATTATGTAAAAGCTTATATTAATGATAAGTTATATTTAACTAATGATGGATTAGATAAAATAAGAAATGATTTATTAAATCATAATATTTCAAGTGAAATAATTGATAATGAATTATCTAAAATTGACAATAGTTTAGTTAAAGAAAAGTTAGAAAAATTAATTAAAAAAAAGACTAAAAATGCTAAATATAGCGGTTATAAATTAAAATATAAAGTTATCAATGAACTTATTAATTTGGGTTATAATAAAAATGAAATATTAGAAATATATGATAATATAAATATTGATAATCAAGATATTATAAAAAAAGAGTATGCTAAATTATATAAAAAATTAAGTAATAAATATAAAGATGAAGAATTAAATTATAAAATAAGAATTAAACTATATAATAAAGGTTTTACTGTTGATGAAATAAATAGTATTTTAGATTGTTAATTATGCCATAATTTTAATAGAATATGGTATAATTAAGTAGTGATGTTTATGAAAAAAATATTATTAATATTATTGCTTCTTTTGGTCGGATGTCAAAAGGAAGATACATTTGAAATTAGTTATGATGATTCTTATTATCAAGTAGCCAATCCTTATAAAGAAAGTATAGGAAGTTATAGTATTAGAAGCTATGATAAAGAGAATGTGGAAATAATGTTATCTAATTTGTCAAAAGAATATTTTAAAGTAAATAATTCTTTATATCAAGAAGGCCAATTTTTGACAACAGAAGAAATTAAAAAGTTAGTTGATGAATATAATCAAACGGAAGAAATCAAGATTGATGATGTTGTTATTACCCCTTCTTATATAACAACTATTTATGAGCAAAACTATCTAGCTACTAATAATAATTTGAAAGGTATTTCATTGGCTATTGTAGTTAATAACAAACAATATTATGAAGAAAACAGATATAAAATAATTGATGAAAAAACAGTTTTGGATTATGCTTTATCAAAAGCCAATAATTTAGTTAGTTATATGCGAAATAAAGATGGAATGCAAAATATTAATATTGTTGTTGGTATATATTTAGAAAATGATTTAAAAGGTAGTTTTAAATATTTAGGTTCAACAACGACTGATAAGATTGATTTAAAATATGTCAATTATAGTTATTACTTGTTAGAAAGTAATTATGTAATGACTAACGATAATAAAACATATAACAACATTATTGCTTTGAAAAACAAATTACAAGATTATAACGTATATTTTAATTCTTTTGGATTATATCAAGATAAAATTTTAAACGAAATTAAGATAGATATTAACAAAAGTTATTTTAAAAGGTCTGAAATATTACATATGACTAATGTTATAATTAATAACATTAATAATTTTAATGATGTTAGTATTAAGGTCTATTTTAAAAGTAATAATCAAATTAAAGCCTTTTTAAATAAAAATAATAATGCTACTAAAATTGAAACATATATATTGGAGGATTAAAAATGATCGAAAAAGAAAAAGTAAGACATATTGCTGATTTAGCTAAATTAAACATCAAAGAAGATGAAATGGTTAAATATCAGGAACAATTAACTGATATTTTATGTGAAGTAGATAAAATATTACAAGTTAATATTAGTGAAGAAAATATAATGATTAGTCCTAGTGATAATCAAAATTGCTTTTGTGAAGATGTTATTAAACCACATTTAGATAGAAAAGATATGCTTAAAAATGCTAAACGTATTAAGGGCGGTTATATAGTGGTTCCGAAGGTGAGAGAATGAGATATTTAGATTTAGATATAAAAACAATTAATGAAAAGTTAAAATCAAAAGAAATGAAACCAGTTGATTTAGTAAATGAAGCATTTGAAAGAATTGAAAAAACTAACTTAAATTGTTTTATAACACTAAATAAGGAAGAAGCAATTAAGCAAGCTTTAGAATTAGAAAAAAAAGATGTTGATAATCTTTTGTTTGGATTACCGATAGCAATTAAGGATAATATTATAACAAAAGATTTAAGAACAACGGCTGCTAGTCATATTTTAGATGATTTTATTCCGGTTTATGATGCTACTATAATTAGTAAAATTAAAGAAAAAAATATGATTATTATTGGTAAAACTAATATGGATGAATTTGCAATGGGTTCAACTGGAGAAACTAGTTATTTTGGTAATACTTTAAATCCTTGGGATAATACTTTAGTCCCAGGTGGTTCATCTTCCGGTTCGGCTGTTTGTGTAGCCGCTAGAATTACGCCATTTGCTTTAGGTACAGATACAGGTGGTTCAATTAGACAACCTTCTAGTTTTTGTGGTTTGGTCGGATTAAAACCAACTTATGGTAGAGTATCAAGGTATGGAATTATTGCATTTGCTTCTAGTTTAGATCAAGCCGGTCCGATAACGAGAAATGTTTATGAAAATGCGTTATTATTAAATGTTATTAGTGGCTTTGATGAGAATGATTTAACGTCTTCTAAAAAAGAAGTTAAAGATTTTACTTGTTTAATTGGTCAAGATATTTCTAATTTAAAAATAGCAGTTCCAAATTATTATATGAGTGATACAATTGATGAAAAAATTAGACAAACTATTTTAGATGTTATTGCTATGTTAAAACAAAACGGCTGTCAAGTTGATTATATTGATATTGATTATTTAGAATATGCGATACCTTTATATCAAGTAATTGCACTTGGTGAAGCTAGTAGTAATTTAGCGCGTTATGATGGAATTAAATATGGTTTGGAAATTAATGATTTTAAAAACATTGATGAATTATATAAAAATACTAGAAGTTTAGGATTTGGTAATGAAGTAAAAAGAAGAATTATGATTGGCTCTCATATTTTAAGCGGTGAAAATGCTAATATATACTATTATAAAGCATTAAAAGTAAGACAAGCTATGACAAACAGTTTTAAAAAATGTTTTACGAAATATGATTTAATTATTGGCCCAACTAATACTGATGTCGCTTATAAATTAGGTACTAAACAAGACGATGCTTTGAAAAGTTTTTATGATGATTTATTAACTATTCCTGTTAATATGGCAGGACTTCCTGCTTTAAGCTTACCAGTTGGTTTTAAAAATAATTTACCAATTGGAATGCATATTATCGGTAATTATTTTGAGGAAGATAAAATTTATCAATTAGCTAGTTATATTGAAAAAAAGCTTAATCTTGATTTAAATATAAAGGAGGGAAAATAATGAAACCAACAATCGGTATCGAAGTTCATGTCGAATTAAAAAGTATGGCTAAAGTATTTTCCTTAAGTAAAAATAGTTTTAACGATGAAGAAAACAGCAATATTAATGTTATTGATTTAGGTTATCCTGGAACTTTACCTAAACTTAATAAAAAAGTTATTGATATGGCTTTAAAAGCTTGTTTTGCTTTGAATTTTAAAATTAATCGTCTTATGCATTTTGACCGTAAAAACTACTTTTATCCTGATTTACCTAAAGGATATCAAATTACACAACAGGATACACCAATCGGCTATGATGGATATTTAGAAATAGCTGATAAAAAAATATATTTAGAAAGAATGCATATCGAAGAAGATACTTGCAAAAGTTTACACACTACAGATACTTTACTTAACTTTAATAGAGCTGGTGTTCCTTTAATTGAGATAGTTACAAAACCTTGTATTAACAGTAGTGAAGAAGCTGTTCAATATTTAGAAAAGTTAAGAGAGACTTTACTATATTTAGGCATTAGTGACGTTAAAATAGAAGAAGGAAGTATGCGTTGCGATGTGAATGTATCAGTTAGCGATAATGAAAAATTAGGAACAAAATGCGAAGTTAAAAATATTGGTTCAATTTCTAATGTCGGTGTTGCTATTGATTACGAAATAAAAAGGCAAGAGGAATTAATTAAAAAAGGTGAAAAAATAGTTGAACAAACAAGAAGATTTGATGATAAAACAAAGACAACTGTTTTAATGCGATATAAAGAAACAGGTAATGATTATCGTTATTTTCCTGAGCCAGACATCCCTTATGTCTATATTGATGATAATTGGTTAGAACAAGTTAAAAATGATATGCCAATTTTAACTGATGAATTGAAAAATAAATATATTAATTTGGGAATCAATAATAATAATATTAAAACTATTATTGCCAACAAAGATATTTGTAACTTTTTTGAAAGTGTTATTTTAAATGTTAATCCTAATATTGCCGCTAATTTATTAACGGGAGATGTTTTATCTTATTTAAATAAAAATTTCATAAAACTAGAAGAAAGTAAATTAAATAAAGATAATTTTATTAAATTAGTTGAATTGTTGGATAAAAAAGTTATTTCGAGTAAACAAGCTAAAGAAGTTATTAATGTATTATTAGAAACAGGTAAGGATCCTTTAAATATCGTCAAAGAAAATAAAATGGAACAAATCAGTGATGATAATATAGTTTTAGACATTGTTAGAAAAGTTATAAATAACAATCTAGATTCTGTTAAAGATTTTAAAGAAGGTAAAGATCGCGCTATCAAATATTTAATGGGACAAGTTATGAAAGAAAGTAAAGGTCAAATTAATCCTAGTTTAGCTAATGAAACTTTAATTAGTGAGTTAAATAAATTTGATGTTAATAAATTGTAAAGTTTATAATTAAAAGATGAAAACAGCTTAAATATTTTCATCTTTATTATTTTGAAAATAAATTAAGATTTCTCACATACTAATTAATAGGATTTGATAAATATAAATATTTATAGTATAATATTAATAGTTAGGAGTGAAGTTATGAAATTTATTAAGAAGCATAAAACAGTTTTAATTATTTGTTTAATTAGTTTTTGCTTAATATTTTTATCTTGTTTTGCTGTTTATCGTATGTTTTATCCAAATAGCGAAAATAATCGTTTGAGTAATGCCCCAGAAGTTGACGATAAAGTCATTGAACAAATAAAAAATATAATTATGGATTCCAAATTGGTAACTGAAGTAAAGTATGAAAAAAAAATTGCGACGATGAAATTTTTTATAGAAGTTAATCAAGATGTTAAGTTAGATGAAGCTAAAACATTATCTACAATTATCTTAGATAATTTAAGTACTAAATTGTTAGATTTTTATGATATTGAGATTTTTTTAACTAATTCTGATAAAGAAAATAAAACTTATCCTGCAATTGGTTATCGTTCTAAAACTGCCGAGGAATTTAGTTGGGTGGCAAATAGTAGTACGGGTGAAGATGATGAAAAATAAAAAAATAATAATTGGTTTGATTGTTTTGGTGTTGTTCTTGTTTGGCGGTTTTTTTATTTATCGCTTTTTAACAAAAGAGGACAAAGTAACAACTTTAAATTTATTTGAAAAGCAATGGATTGAAAACAACAAAAATAATATTATTGATATGTCAATTATCGATAATATACCTATTTTAAGTTATAACGGCGAAGGAATTTTTATTGAATTTTTGGATTCTTTAAATAAAGAAACTAATCTTTCATTTAATAAAGTTTCTTATAAATTAGGTGATGAAGTAAAAGATGAATATACTTTTAAATTGGTCGATCAACTACAAGATAATCAGATTTTGATTTATGAAGATAATTATGCTTTAATAACAAAAGATAAAACTTTTTTAAGTATTAAAGATTTAGAAGGTTTGACAATTGGTGTTTTAAATGAAGATCTAAATAATGTTAATAATTACTTATATCAAGCTAAAGTAAGTTATAAAACTTTTTCTAAAACAGACGAATTAATTAATGACTTTAATAATAAAGATACTGAGTTAGATGCAATTGTACTACTAAAAACTACAAATTTAAAACAATTAATTAATAATAATTATAAAATAGCTTTTAATATTAGTGAATATAAAAAATATTATGTTTTATCTTTGGGAGAAACTGAAAAATTAAATACAATTTTAACAAAATATTATAATAAATGGTCTAGTTTAAATTATTATGATGTTTATAATAAATATTTATCAAAAAATTATCTAAATTTTAAAAATATAAATGACGAGGAAACAGTTAAATTTAGAAGTAAACGATATGTTTATGGATTTATTGAAAATGGGCCTTATGATACATTAATGGAAAATAAATTAGCAGGAATAAACTATCAGTTATTATCTAATTTTTCTGATTTAACCAATGCTGAAATATCTTATAAAAAGTATAATAATATTACTAGTTTGTTAGATGATTTTAATGCTAATAAAATTGATTTGTTTTATGGTATTAACAGTAATACAAACTATGCTTTGGATATATATAAAACTGTTCCTGTTTATGAAAACAATTTATTAATTTTAAAACATTCTTCAAATAATAAAATAATAAATTCTATTAAATCTTTAGAGAATGTAGTATGTTTGGAAAACAGTTTGATAGCTCAATATTTTATTGATAATAGTGTTACTGTAAAAACTTATTCTAATATGTTGGAATTAATAGATAATATCGATGATGAAAGTATAATTGCTTTAGATGTGTATAATTATAATTATTATTCTAATAAATTAGATGATTACATTATTTCATACCAATATAATAATGGTAATTATTCATTTATTACACGCGATATTTCTGATAATAAGGTGTTCAATGAATTTTTAGATTTTTATATTAGATTTAATGATGCACAAAGTTTTGTTACAGATGGATTAGGAGAATTATTGTTAGTTAATAAAGCCCCAATTATTTTAAAAAAAGTTGCGGTAATTTTGGGTAGTATCGTTGGTGTATTATTAATAATTTTGGCTATTATGAAAATGAAACCAAAGAAAACAACTACTAATTTATCTAAAGAAGATAAGCTAAGATATATTGATGTTTTAACTTCGTTAAAAAATCGCAATTATTTAAATGCTTCAATTGAAAAATGGGACAATAGTGATATTTATCCTCAAACAATAATCATTGTCGATTTAAATAATGTAGCTTACATCAATGATAATTATGGTCATAATGAAGGTGACGAGGTAATTAAACAAGCTGCCAATATCTTAATAGTTAATCAAATTGAAAATAGTGAAATGATTAGAACAAATGGTAATGAATTTCTTATTTATTTAGTTGGTTATGAAGAAAAACAAGTAATAACTTATATGCGTAAATTGGGAAAAGAATTAAAAGAATTAAAGCATGGCTTTGGAGCTGCAATTGGTTATAGTATGATTAATGATGCTATTAAAACTATAGATGACGCTATTAATGAAGCAACATTGGATATGCGTAATAATAAAGAGGAAACTAAAGATTGAAAAAGTTTTTTACTGATTTGTGGCGTATAATTAGATTACCAGAGATGTCAATTTTACCTGGTAATCTAGCTTTTTTCTTTATTCTTTCTTTAGCGCCTATTCTTACTTTATTTGGTATGGTTGCTTCTAGTTTGTCTTTATCAACCACATCTTTGATTAGTTCTTTGAAACATATTGTTCCAAGCGGTGTAATGGATATATTATTGCCATTCTTTGAAAGTGGTTTAAAATTTTCCAATTTTATTATAGTTATTTTAGGTCTGTTTGTTGCAAGTAATGGAGCTAATAGTTTAATTACAGCATCTAATTTTTTATATAAAAATAAGCCCAAAAATTATATTTACCGTCGTGTCAAAGCACTATTTATAACTTTTTGGTTACTTATTTTATTTACATTTGCATTAATAGTTATGGCCTTTGGTAGTTTTATTTTAAATAATATTTTAAATTTTGGTATTATTGGAAAATTTATTTCTAATAACTATTTAATTATTACTATTATTAAGATTTTGGTTGCTTTTATGATAATATTTATATCAATTAAAATAGTATATACACTTGCTCTTGATAAAAGAATTAAAAGTAAATATGTTAATTATGGTTCTTTATTTGCAACTATTTCTATTATGCTTTTAACGAGCATTTATTCATTTTATGTTACTAATATTGCTAATTATGATGTTATATATGGCAGTTTAGCCAATATTGCTATATTGATGTTGTTGGTTTATTTTATTTCTAATATGATAGTTATAGGAATAGCTATAAATCATAATTATTATGAAAGCGAAATGAATAAAAAAAATTAAATTGTCCAAAATATTATTGAATATATATATATTCAAATTCACAGACTACTTTATAGTACCGATGAAGTTTCATTTGTGAACTTATAAGTATTCTTAAGGATGTAGTTAATTACTACATCTTTTTGTTGTCAAAAAAAATATTATTTGGTATAATTTTTATAGTAAAGAAGGTGCTTATTTTGAATAATAAAGGGTTCGCTGTTAGTGGTATAATATATTCAATTTTAATTTTATTTTTAATTTTAATCTTTGGAATTTTAAGTATATTAGGAGGACGAAAAGTAATATTAGATAAACTAAAAAATGATGTTGCTAATGAATTAAATGATGAATTTTTTGGGATAATTTATCGTGATCGAAGTGGAGCTAATAAACCAGAATTATTAGATAATATGATACCAGTTAAATATGATGGAACAAATTGGGTATATGCTGATATATATGAAGAATGGTATGATTATGATTCTAAAGAATGGGCTAATGCCGTTATATTAAATAGTGATGTAAGTAAAAATGTTGGTGATATTATAAGCGAAGATGATATTGCGCTTTGGTATGTATGGATACCAAGATATAAATATCAACTATTTAATGCTAATAATGGAAGTATAGAACCATTAGAAATACAAATAACTTTTGAAAATGGAACATCTTCAACTGGAACAGTAAGTTGTGTTGATGCCGTAAGCGGATCAGGGAATAGTAGTGAAACGTGCACTAATGCTACTAATGGAAATTGGTATACCCACCCAGCATTTACTTTTGGTACTCAAGAATTGACTGGAATATGGGTAGGCAAGTTTGAAATAAGTACAACAGATAGTACTTGCAATAGTAGTCCAAGTTTTACGAATTGTGATAAATCAGATCATACAATAACAATAAAACCCAATGTAAGTAGTTTAAGATATGCAACACTATTAAATTTATTTACAGCAATTCAAGGAATAAGTACAACATATAATTTAAATGGTGATAGCCATATGATGAAAAATATGGAATGGGGAGCAGTAGCATATTTAAAACAAAGTAAGTATGGATTAGGAGCAACAGATATTGGAATAAACAATAATAGTAATTTTATAACAGGATGTGGGGCAGCAGCAGGAAGTAGTTCAATTAGTAGTTGTGATGCATATAATACAACTAATGGGACGTTAGCAAGTACAACAGGAAATATTTATGGTGTATATGATATGTCCGGTGGAGCAAACGAATATGTAATGGGCAATATGGTAGATAGGAGTGGGAATTTTTATCCGAGTGGTCCAGGATTTACAAGCGTACCAGATTCAAAATACTATGATAGATATACATATAGTACATCAAACACAGTACAAAGTCGTGGTAAATTGGGCGACGCAACAAAAGAGACATTAACAACATTTGGAAATCCTTCAGGTGGCTGGTATAGAGATTTCGCGTGGTTTCCTAACTCTAGCAACTCCTGGTTTAATCGTGGTGGCTCATACAGGAACGGTGCTAGTGCGGGCGTGTTCTACTTCGCCTATATCTCAGGTGGTGCGTCGTCTTCCTCCAATTCCGCTCATGGTGTGCTTGCAGTTCGTGAGTAGCAAACAACAGTTTACTAATTTCTTATTCTTGGAAAATAGATAATAAAAAAAGAAGTAGAATAAGTAAAGAAAATAGAAAAAATTATAAAAAAGTAATAAAGTAAAGAAATATATATAAATGTTAAAACAAGAAGTCATAAAATTTTTAATAAAATATAAATAAATTGTCAAATAATAAATGTATGGTTATATTTTAAAAAATATAATACAACGATGTCAATATGTTTAGCTTTGGTATAATTTATTGATATAAATTATATAGGGCGTAGGTCATAACGCGAACTTTCCGAACCCTAGTAATTTCCGGTTCAATCGGGGTGGCAACTACAACAATGGTGCTAGTGCGGGCTTGTTCTACTTCGGCACCTACATTGGCGGTAGCGATTTCGACTTTTCCGCCAGAGCTGTTCTAGTCCTTCATAATTAATTAATAAATTTTATAAATTAAAAGAGATAAAGATTATACCTTTATCTCCATAATAACCGGTAATATAGTTGGCTTACGACCGGTTTTTTCATATATATAACTTACTAATTCTGTAATGATTAGTGATTTTAATTCACTAATATTTTTGAGCTTATCGTTGACAATAGATTTGGTTTTATTTTCTAAATCATGTAATAATTCCATATTATCGTTAATTAGTATAAATCCTCTAGTCGTAATTGTTGGATTGGATAATAGTTTGTTATTTTTAATAGTTAAAGTGACAATAACAATGCCGTCTTGACTCATTGATTTACGTTCCTTCATGACGATATTATTAATATCACCAATTTTATTACCATCAACATAAGAATTACCAGTAATAATAGTCTCGCCTTTAGTAATGTGACCATTTTTCATATTTAGTACTTCGCCATTACTTAAAGCAAAGGTGTTTTCTTTTGGAATATCACACATAATGGCTAAGTCAGCATGTTCTTTAAGCATTCGATACTCACCATGAACTGGCATAAAATATTTAGGATTGATTAATCTAATCATTAGTTTTAATTCTTCTTGACTGGCATGACCAGAAGTATGAACATCACTTAATGAAGTGTTTGTATATACTTTAACACCTTTTAAATAAAGTTTATTAATAGTTCTTGATATACTAATAGCATTACCAGGAATAGCAGATGAAGAAAAGACAACAGTATCATTACTTTTAATTTTAATTTGTTTATGGCTACCATTTGCAATTCGACTTAAAGCTGCAAGCGGTTCACCTTGAGATCCTGTGCATAGTAAGCATACTTTATGATCAGGCATATTGTTAGCTTCTTCTGGTGTAATAAATATGCCTTTATTTTTAATATATCCGCCTTGAATTGATATATCAATATTAATTGTCATACTACGTCCAAATATAGCAATTTTGCGATTGTTTCTTTTACATGTATCAACAATATGTTTAAGACGATAAATATTAGAAGCAAATGTAGCAATTATAATACGGCCATGATGTTTTTTAAAAATATCAGATAAAGCTTCGTCAACTTTGGATTCACTAGTTGAAAAGCCTTCATTTAAAGCGTTGGTACTATCGCTTAATAATAAAGTCACTCCTTTTTTTCCAATTTCTGCCATTTTATGAATATTAGCCATTGGTCCAATTGGAGTTAAATCAAATTTAAAATCACCGGTAGCAACAACAGTACCATTTGGTGTGTGGACACATATTCCATGACTATCAGGAATAGAGTGCGTTGTCATAAAAAATTCAACCATCATATGTTTAAATTTGATTTTATTTTTTTCATTGTAAACGAATATATTTTTATATTGGATATTTCTTTCTTCCAATTTTGCTTTAATGAGTCCAACTGCTTGATTAGGCGCATAAATAGCGGGTATATTAACATTTTGTAATAAAAAAGGAATAGCTCCAATATGATCCTCGTGACCATGGGTTATAAATAATGCTTTAATTTTTCGTTCATTACGTTTTAAAAAAGTAAAATCAGGAATAATATAATCGACACCAATCATGTCATCAGGAAAAATAACTCCAGCATCAATAATGATAATTTCATTTTCATGCATAATACAGTACATATTTTTGCCGACTTCACCTAAACCACCTAATGCGAAAATTTTAGTAATACTTTCTTTAAACATTTTAACCTCCTTTCTTTTTAAGAAATATGACTTTATAATTATACATTTTTTAATAATATTTGTCAAAAGAATATAAAATATTAGACATAATTATTTTTTTTTGTTATAATGATTAAAGGTGAAACATCTATGGGGTTATTTGATAGGTTTAAGAAGATAATTAATAATTCTAATAAAAAAGAATTAAATACTTATGAGGAAGGTTTAAAAAAAACTCGTCAAGAGATTAATAATAAAATAAAAATTTTAAGTAATAAATACAAAAAAATTAGTGATGAATATTTTGAAGAGTTAGAAGAAATATTTATTATGGCTGATGTTGGTGTAGAAACGGTAATGAAATTTATCGACAAATTAAAAAAAAGAGTAAAGTCAGAGCATATAGTTGATTCTAAGGATTTATTAGATATTATCATTGATGAAATGTTTATTATTTATGTTAATAATGATATTATTATTAATAAAATAAATTATGCTGAAAAAAGTCCAACAGTTATCTTGTTTGTTGGGGTTAATGGAGTAGGTAAAACTACTAGTATCGGTAAAATGGCCTACAAATTAAAAAATGAAGGAAAAAAAGTTTTGTTAGTAGCTGGTGATACATTTCGAGCTGGCGCGGTTGAACAAATAATTGAATGGGGTAATAAAATTGGCTGTGATGTAGTTTCAAAAGAATCTGCCGATGCGGCAAGTGTTATATATGAAGCTTTAACTCAAGCTAAGGAAAAAAGTTATGATGTTGTTTTAATTGATACTGCGGGAAGATTACAAAATAAAGTTAATTTAATGAATGAATTAGATAAAATTAATAAAGTGATTGGTAAAATAATTCCTAATGCACCTCATGAAACTTTATTAGTAATTGATGCAACTACAGGACAAAATGGAATTAGTCAAGCTAAAAGTTTTAAAGAAATAACTAATATTACAGGTATTGTTTTAACTAAATTAGATGGAACCGCTAAAGGGGGAATAGTTTTAGCTATTAAAGAAAATGTAGGAATTCCAGTTAAATTTATTGGCTTAGGAGAAAAAGAAGAAGATTTAGGAGTTTTTGATATTGAAAAATATATATATGGATTATTTGGAGGCAGTTATGAAGAATAAATTAAATATTGATACAGTAGAACAAATTACGATGTTATTACAGATTGCTTTAGCAATATATTTGGTTGCTTTTGGTGTTGCTAGTGTTTTTGAAAGAGAATTATTTAAAATCAGTCAAATTTTGACTGGATTATTGATGTTTGTAATTTCATATAATAACTATAAAATTTATAAAAGAAAATATATGACACCTATTTATTTGGGATTAGGTATCGTTATTATTTGTACTGTTTTGTTTGTTTAAAATGAATAATCAAGTTTTATTAAGTATATTGTATGATTATTATGGGGAATTACTGACAGATAAACAAAAACAATATTTTAAAGATTATTATTTTGATAATTTATCTTTAAGTGAAATTAGTGAAAATTATAATATTAGTCGTAATGCGATTCATAAGACTTTAAAAGAAATAGAAGAAAAATTATTGTATTATGAATCAAAATTAAAATTACATAAAAAAAATAATGAGATCAAAAAAATCATCGTTAATTTAGACGATGATTTAAAAAGCAAAATTATGGATTTAATTTAAAACTTCTATTTCTTCAAATAGCTGATTAACACTGATATCTAATGCTTTAGCAATTTTACTAAAAGTAATAAATGTAATATTTTTAAATTCTTTTCCAGATTCGATTTGTTTTATATAGGAAATACTTAAATCAGCTTTTTCAGCTAATTGTTCTTGTGTTAAGTTAGATTTAATACGGTAGTATTTTATATTCTTTATTAAATTTGTGTAATCATTTGACATTCCCATAAAATCACCTCTTGGTAAAAATTACCAATAATATTTTCTCATAAATCTTGATAATTTACAGTACACTATTAGTGCACTTTGTGATATAATTAAATAATAAGGAGTTGTAGTATGAATTTAAAATTAAAACAGTTAAGACAAAAAAAGGGATATACAACAACATATATGGCTGAACAGTTAAAAATTAGTAAACCTTTTTACTCTCAATTGGAAAATGATAAAAGAACTTTGTCATATAAAATGGCCATTAAAATAGCCGATATTTTAAAAACTAAGCCAGATAAATTGTTTTATGACGAATTTAAAGAAAGAATGAAATAATTCTTTTTTTTATTCGATAAATGTGTTATGATATAAGTGTGAAAGCGAGTTGATATGAATGGTTAATGCATTGTTACCTTTAGATAATTTTGTTGTTATCAATAAAACTATTCTAAATAATCAAGACCGATTAGTTTTAACTTCTTTATATCAACCGATTATTGGTAGTGTAGCAATTAGTTTATATTTAACTTTGTGGAGTTTTTTAGATCGAAATAAGTTTAATTCTTCTGGTAATAATCATAATGATTTAGTAATAAGCATGCAATTAAAATTAGAAGATATTAAAGAAGCTAAAGATAAATTAGAAGCTATTGGTTTAATAAAAACATATTTAAAAAAAGGAGATATTAATAATTATATATATGAATTATATAGTCCACTATCTGCCTATGAATTTTTAAATAATCCTATTTTAAATACTGCGTTATATAATAATTTAAGTAAAAATGAATATAAACGTGTTGTTGATAGTTTTTCTTTGCCTAAGGTTAATTTTAAAGGTTATCAAGATATTTCTTGCTCTTTTAAAGATGTTTATAATTTTGTTGGGACTAATAAAATAGATAATAATATTAAAAGAATTAATCATTTAGATCTTCCCTTTGAAGATAATATTAATTTTAATGAAATCTTAAGTTTGATTCCGGAAGAAATGTTAAATATTAGAAGTATTACCAAAGATATTCGTCAATTAATTTTTCAATTAACTTTTATTTATGATTTAAATGAAGAAGCAATTAGTGAAATAATTAAAAATAGTTTAGTAGATCGTAAAATTGATATATCTTTATTAAAAGAAAATTGTCATAGTTTTTACAAATTTGAAAATAAAGGTCAAATACCAAAGCTTATTTATCAAAATCAACCTTTATGTTTGAGACAAAATCAAGTTAATGGTACTAAAAAATCTAAATTAATTAATCAGTTTGAAACAACTAGTCCTTATGAATTTTTATCCTTGAAACAGGAATCTAAGCCAACGGAACAAGATATGAGGATTGTTGAAGATTTGATTGTAGAACAAAAATTAAATCCTGGAGTAGTTAATGTATTATTAGATTATGCATTAAAAATAAATAATAATAAATTAGTTCGTAAATTTGTTGAACAAATAGCTGTCCAATGGAAAAGAAGTAAAATAGAAACAGTTAGTGAAGCAATCGAATTTGCCAAAGAAGAATATAATAAAAAAAGAACTAAAACTACAAAAAAAGTAGAAGTGGTTCCTAGTTGGCTTAATCAAAATATTGATAGTGACATGTTATCTGATGAAGAATTGGAAGCTTTTGAAAAGGAGTTAGAAAAATGATTAAAGTAAGTGAATCTTTAGGTTTTGATAAAAAGCAATTACAAAAATCATATGAAGAAGCTTTAGAAAATAATGATTTTAAAGAATTTGTTTCTAAATTAAAAATACCTGATGAGATACTTATGAAATATACTTCAACTTTAGAAGAATGTTTTTTTGAATATCATAATTGTCTTAATTGTTCAGGTTTAAGTGAATGTCAAAATAAAATGTTAGGATATGCTTACTTGCCTAAAGTAGCTAATAAAATAGTTCAGTTTCATTATAAGCCTTGTAAATATAAATTAAATCAAGATAAAAAATATAGTTTTACAAAAAATGTTAAATATTATAATTTGCCTGATAGTTATATTGATGCTTGCTGGGATAAAGTAGAAAAAAGAATCGCTAGTCGAAAAGATACAATATTATGGTTAAATAATTTTATTAACAATCCTACTGGTAAAGGATTATATTTAACTGGTAATTTTGGTTGTGGGAAAACTTATTTGATTGTGGCTACTTTTAATGAATTAGCTAAAAAAAATATTAAAAGTGCTATTATCTTTTGGCCAGAATTTTTAAGAGATTTAAAATCTTCTTTTGATAGTGATTATGATGAAAAGTTCGAGTATGTTAAAAATGTACCATTATTATTAATTGATGATTTAGGCGCCGAAGCGGTAACTTCTTGGTCAAGAGATGAAATATTATGTTCTATTTTACAAAATCGTATGGACAATAATTTACCAACTTTCATCACTTCTAATTTATCAATTGCCAATCTAGAACAGCATTTGTCTCAAACTAAAGATAGTGTTGAGCTAGTTAAAGCTAAAAGGATTATTGAACGAATAAAATATTTAACCGAAGAAAAAGAAATGGTTAGTAAAAATATGCGAAATAATATATAAAATATGAGTGAAAAGAATATAAAATATAAAAGAATATACGTTATTGGATCAGTAAGTTCAGGTAAAACACACTTTCTAAAATTTTATCTAAAAAATTAGAAATTAAATATTATGAATTAGATAAAGTTGTTTGAGATGATGATAAAGGAGATATAAAAAGAAGTGTATTAGAAAGAGATAAAATGTTCAATAACATTATAAAGAATAAAAGTTGGATTATAGAAGATGTTGGACGAGATTGCTTTAGCGAAGCTTTAAAAATAGCAGATGTGATTTACTATATCGATTTAAAAAGATATTGTTTATATTATCGTTTAATAAGAAGATGGGTAAGACAAAAATTAAATTTAGAAAGTTATAGTTATAAACCAACACTTAATTCATTACTTCAATTATTACAATGGCTTAATAAAGACTTAAAGCACAAAAATAATACAATCAAAAATTTAAAAGAAACAAATCAAAATGTGATTATTTTAAACAATAAAAAAATAAATAATATGATACTTTAAATTAATAAATTTTAAGACATTTTAATAAAAGATGTCTTTTTGTATGATATAATTAAAAAACATTAGCTTTAAAATTAAGAGAGAATGATATAGTTTGAAAATTTTTGTTTGGTGCTTTTCAAAAAATGAAATATCAGATAGATATAAAAAAGATTGTGAAAAACTTTAAAAAACACTCATTAATAACGATTTGATTTTTGGAGTGTATGACTCAGGTTTGATGGAAATCTTTTATCGTTAATCTTTAGAAAGTAAAAGGTGTCATGAATTTGATAAATCGATTATAATCTATAATTTTTGTGAATTTTATGATAAATTGTTATCTTTTTTAGATAAAGTATATAATGAATTATTCACAACGGAATACATTATTAGAGATGAAAGATAAATAACATGAGAAAATAACTAATATTTTTTGGTACAAATACATATACCACAATTTTTATTAATCATATTATAAAATAGGTAAGGGGGATTAAAATGTTTAATAAAAGACCTTGTTGCTGTAATAAAGGAATGCAACAAATGATGGAACCTATTTATGAACCTATGATCAATAACTGTGTAGAGAAAGATTTTTATTGTGAAGTGCCACATATTTGTCCAATAAATACTCATACAATTAATAGAGTTCATTATGTTCATAGTTACACTCCAAAATATACGTGTACAGAAGAAACTCAAGTCATCAATGATGATTGTGGTGGCTGCGGTATGTTTCGATAAAAAGTAGTTTTTAACTACTTTTTTTTAACATAAGAAATATAAAAATGAAAATAAAAATCTAGAAATAATAAATATAAGGATAAAGTTACTTATTTGACTGATAAAGACTTCAAAAGTATTTAAAGAAAAAATGAAAAAACTATTTTTGTTTTTCTTGACTAAATTATTTATATATAATAAAATATTTATATCAATGTGATGACAGAGGTTGGAATCTCTTGAGCAATATGTTTTAAAGTGATTCTATTAGAATAAATAAGGTGGAACCACGGTTATGCCGTCCTTATGCATCTAATAGAATTTTATTTTAAGGAGGAATTTATGGACAAAATGAATATGGAAAAAATGGTTAATTTGTGTAAACAATATGGCTTTATATTTCAAGGTAGTGAGATATATGATGGCTTAGCTAACACCTGGGATTATGGACCTTTGGGGACTAGATTAAAAAACAATATCAAAGATGCTTGGCGAAAAAGATTTATTCAAGAAAGAAAAAATAGTTATGAAGTAGATGCAGATATATTAATGCATCCAAGAGTTTGGGAAGCATCAGGTCATGTTAGTTCGTTTTCTGATCCATTACTTGATTGTAAAGAGTGCAAAACTCGTCATAGAGCAGACAATTTAATTGATGATTTTGATCCAAACGCTCATGCTGATGGAATGACGCAACAACAAATGGTAGAATATATAAAGCAATATAAAGTGCCATGCCCAAAGTGTGGTAAATCTAATTTTACTGATATTAGACAATTTAATTTAATGTTTCAAACTTATCGTGGCGTGACTAATGATTCTAAATCAATTATATATTTAAGACCAGAAAATGCCCAAGGAGAATATGTTAATTTTTTAAATGTTCAAAGAAGTATGCGAGCAAAGCTTCCATTTAGTATAGGCCAAATAGGTAAAGCTTTTAGAAATGAGATTACGCCTGGTAATTTTACGTTTCGTACAATTGAATTTGAACAAATGGAATTTCAGACATTTTGTAAAGAAGGTACTGATACACAGATATATGATTATTTTAAAAATTATGGTAAACAATTCTTTGTAGATTTAGGTTTAAAAGAAGAAGATTTAAGATTTCATGATCATGAAAAATTAGCTCATTACGCGAAAGCGGCTTGTGATATTGAATATAAATTTCCATTTGGTTGGGGAGAAATAAATGGGACTCATAATCGAACAAACTATGATTTATCTCGGCATCAAGAATATAGTGGAAAAAGTATGGAATATTTAGATCCAGAAACTAATGAAAAATATATTCCTTATATTATTGAATCTACCTATGGATTAGATCGTACATTTTTAGCGGTTATGTTTGCTAGTTATCATGAAGATACCCTAAAAGATGGAACAACTCGGGAAGTATTAAGTTTATCACCTTTTTTAGCGCCTTATAAAGTGGCGGTATTACCGTTAATTAAAAAGATACACTCAGAAAAAGCATTACAAATATATCAAGATTTATCTAAACATTTTATGGTTAATTATGATGATGCTGGTAATATTGGAAAGCGATATCGAAGAAATGATATTATTGGGACGCCTTTTTGTATAACTGTTGACGATGACACTAATAATAATAATACTATTACATTACGAAATAGAGATACTATGGAGCAAATAACTTTAAGTATAAATGAAGTTATTGATTATATTAATAAAAAAATAAATTTTTAATATTAAAAACGATTTAGCTCAAAAATCGTTTTTTGTTTTGTAAAAAAATGAAAAAAGTTAAAAATATAGTTCACAATTTATTTAATTTGTGATAGAATTATTGTAGTAGTGTGGATAGATATCTATGCAACAAGGAGGAAAAAGGGTATGAATATAAAAAAATGGTTTTCAAGTGATGATAATGACATATTAGTTGATGGGCTAAACGATCAATATTATAATTTAAAAGCTAGTGAGGCATTAGAAGAAGATGGTAGTACCAAATTAGTTTTATTAGAGCCAAGAGCTTTTTCAGAAACCCAACAAATTGCTGATCAATTAAAAAATAGAAATACTGTGGTTGTTAATTTAAAACGAGTGACTAGTGAGCAGGCAAAAAGAATTATCGATTTTTTAAGTGGAACGATATATGCTATCGGAGGAGATCTCCAAAAAATAGGTGGTGGAATATTTTTATGTACGCCGAATAATGTTAAAGTAAATGGGAAAATAACAGAAGAAACTGAAGGTAAGGATATTCACGATAATAAAGATATAAATATTGAATGGTAAAAATTGATTTGAGGTGAAGCTATGGAAAAATTCAGCCGTGTTTTAAGAGGATACAATCCAGAAGAAGTAAATGATTTCTTAGATAAGGTAATTGCTAAAGTTGAAACGATAGTTAGAGAAAATGAAGAAAAAGATAAGCAATTAACGTTAAAAGGAGAGCAATTAAATAATTTAGAAGAAGAAAATAAAAAATTAAATGATAAAATCACTCAATTCGCAAGAATGGAAGAAAATTTGAAACGAGCAATTTTAATGGCTGAAAAAACAAGTGAACAAATTAAGTTGACAGCTTACCAAGAAAGAGATATAATAGTTAGCGATGCAAAGAAAAATGCTAATCGTATTGTCAATGAAGCTTTAATTAAAGCAGAAGAAATAGAAAAAGAAACAGATAATTTAAGAAGAAATATGATTGTTTTTAAACGAAGATTAAAAGAAACTTTAGAAACACAGTTAGAACTGGTTGATGATATTGAAAAAATAGAAATATAACAGATGAAAAAGACGATATATTAAATATCTTTGATAGAGAGTTAGTGATTGGTGGAAACTAATAAAGAATTAATATATAGATCACTTTGGATGTTTTTTATGGACAAGATAAAAACGGTAACGCGTTATAGTTAAATAAGTAAAAAAAAAGGTGGTACCGCGGATATATTTCGCCCTTTAGGTATCATTTTTTTTGTATCATAAGGAGGGTTATTATGAATTTTAAAGAATTAAATAAAAATAAAATTAATGAAGTAGAAGCTCTAGTATCATCATTTTGGAAAAACAATGATATTTTTAATAAATCAATCGAAAATAGAAAAAATAATGAAAATTATGTTTTTTATGACGGACCTATTTATGCTAATGCTAAACCAGGCATTCATCATGTTTTCGCCAAAACTATAAAAGATGCTTTTACAAAATATAAAACAATGCAAGGTTATCGAGTTTTAAGAAAAATCGGTCTTGATACTCATGGTCTTCCTATTGAAGTTAATGTTGAAAAAAAATTAGGTTTTAAAACCAAATCAGATATTGAAAAATTTGGCATTGAAAATTTTTGTAAAGAATGCAATAAAGAAACGGCTACTAATATAGACGAAGTAAAAAAAGTGACTGATATGATGGGACAATTTATTGATTGTGATCATCCATATGTTACATGTGATAATGAATTTATTGAATCTGAATGGTGGATAATTAAAGAAATGGACAAAAAAGGTTTAATATATCATGGGAATAAAGTATTACCTTATTGTCCAAGATGTGGTACGGAATTATCTAGTAATGAAGTTGCGCAAGGTTATCAACAAGATTCAGTAAATACCGTTATTGTGCCATTTAAAAAGAAGGATGAAGACGTTTATTTTTTAGTATGGACAACAACACCTTGGACTTTAATGGCTAATGTTGCTTTATGTGTTAATCCTGATTTGACTTATTTAAAAGTGGAAAGTCAAGGATATAAATTTATATTAGCTGAATCTTTGGTTAATAAAGTTTTAGGCGATGAATATAAATTATTAGAAAAATATAAAGGAACAGATTTAAAAGGCATTAAATATGAACAATTACTTCCTTTTGCTAAGGTTGAAGGTAAAGCTTTTGAAGTTTTAGCTGATAATTATGTTACTGATTCTGATGGAACAGGTATCGTTCATATTGCTCCTGCTTATGGAGAAGATGATAATCGTGTTTGTAGAGAAAACGGAATATCTTTTATTAATCCGGTAGGAAAAGATGGTTGTTATACCGAAGGTCCTTGGCAAGGAAGACTTGTTACTGAATCAGAGTTAGAAATTGATATTATTAAATATTTAAAAGAAAATGATAAATTATTTAAAAAAATCAAGTTAGTTCATGATTACCCACATTGTTGGAGATGCAAAAGCCCTTTGATTTATTATGCTAAACCAGCTTGGTATGTAAAAACTACAGCTTATAAAGATAAGATAATTGAAGCTAATAAAAAAGTAAATTGGTATCCTGATTATATTGGTGAAAAAAGATTTGCTAATTGGTTAGATAATATGGTCGATTGGGGAATATCAAGAAATAGATATTGGGGTTGTCCAATGCCTATTTGGACTTGTGAATGTGGACATAAAGAAGTAATTGGTTCACTAGATGAATTACAAGAAAAAATAATTGAAAATGTTGATGTTAAAAAAATAGAATTACATAGACCATATGTTGATGAATTACATATTAAATGCAGTAAATGTGGTAAAGTTATGGATAGGGTAAAAGATGTTATGGACGTTTGGTTTGATTCAGGATCTATGCCTTATGCACAATTCCATTATCCATTTGAAAATAAAGAATTATTTGAATCACAATTTCCAGCTGATTTTATCGCTGAAGGAGTAGATCAAACAAGAGGATGGTTTTATGTATTATTAGTTATATCAACTATTATATCAGGACAGTCGAGTTTCAAAAATGTTGTAGTCAATGATATGATGTTAGATGCTTATGGTAAAAAAATGAGTAAGTCAACTGGTAATATAATCGATCCTACTGAGATAATGACTAAATATGGTGCGGATACAGTAAGATATTATATGTTATATGCATCTCCTGTTTGGACGCCGTTAAAATTTGATGAAACAGGACTAAAAGAAATTTATTCTAAATACATATCAACATTTAAAAATGCTTATTCATTTTTTGAAATGTATGCGAATGCTGATCATATCGATCCAAGAGAGTATTCTATTAAAGAAAGTAAAAGAGAATTAATTGATAGATGGTTATTATCTAAATTAAATAAATTAATTAAAGATGTAACATCAGCTTATGAAGAGTATGACTTAAATAAAGTTGCAAGATTAATAGTTCCATTTTTAAACGATGATTTATCTAATTGGTATATTAGAAGTAATCGAAGAAGATTTTGGGATAGTGAATTATCTGAATCTAAAAAAGCAGTTTATTTAACTACTTATGAAGTTTTAATTGCATTATGTAAGCTATGTGCACCAATAACTCCTTTCTTAACTGAAGAAATATATCAAAAATTAACTGGTGAAGAATCTATTCATTTAGCTGATTTTCCCAAATATGATGAAAAATTAATAGATGAAAAAATAGAAGAACAAATGGATTTAGTAAGAGATATTTGTTCATTAGGAAGATTTGCTCGTGAAGAAGCTAA
>CALVKL010000003.1 GCA_944332695.1 uncultured Bacilli bacterium | reverse complement strand
AGAGGAAGTTTGCTTTTTATTTTGAAAAAATTAAAATAGTTAGGTTGCGGACATGGTCTGCCGTATGATATAATATTATAGGTGGTCAATATGAAAGTATTATTTGGAGTTTTAATTAGCTTACTAGTTATAGTTAATGTTAATGCAGAAGAAAAAATTTTAGTAGAATTTAGCGAATGTGTCGACGGTGATACCGCTTGGCTAATATTAGATAATGAAGAGATAAAAGTACGATTTTTAGCTATTGATACCCCAGAATCTACTAATAAAATTGAACCTTATGGAGAAAAAGCTAGTCTTTATACGTGTCAATTATTAAGTAATGCTAATAAAATTGAAATTGAATATGATGATAATAGTGATAAACTAGATAAATATAATCGCCATTTAGTTTGGGTTTTTGTAGATGATAAATTATTACAAAATAAAATAATTGAAAAAGGATTGGGTAAAATAGATTATGTTTATGGTGATTATAAATATCTTGATGAATTAAAAAGCAGTCAACTAGTCGCTAAAATGAGCAGAGTTGGTATATGGGAAAATTCATATGATTATATATATTATATTGTTGGCAGTATTTTAATTATAATCATTATAATTATTTGTATTATTAACAAGAAATTTCGAAGTAAAATTTTAGTAAAAGTTAAAAAAGTAGCTAAAAAAGAATTAAAAAAAACTTTAGAGTAATCTAAAATTATTTTAAATTAGAAGAAACATATTCTTCATTAAATTCATAAGTGTTTTCTAATTTGGTACTTGGAGTACTTATTAAAATAATTCCTAAAAAAATAATAACAAAAGCGATTACAGTTTTATCTTTCAACATTTCTATCATAATTTATTCTCCATTCTTTTTAAAAAATATTTTTTTTCAACTTTATCAACAAATAATAACGGTTTTAAAATATTATTTCTATATTTTTCTTCAATTTCTTCATTTATTTTTTTTATAATCAGTCGAATCTTTTTTTCATCGTAACCAGTTAAAATTTGAATATCATTAATTGTATAATATTCCATAGCACCATCCCTTTCATGACACAATCATATCACGAACATATTTTCGTGTCAAGCTTTTTTAGAACAAAAATCGAAAATTTGTTTGACAAATGTATATTTGTGTGTTAAAATGTAAATAGGATGTTAAAGGAGGTTTTATGGAAAAATTAACTAATCAACAAGAAAAGCTGTTAGATGTTATTAAGCATTATGTTGTTAAACATGGTTATTCCCCTACTGTAAGAGAATTATGCAAAGAAATGAATTTATCTAGTACTGCAACTGTACAAGTTCATTTAAACAATCTAGAAAAAAAAGGATATATCAGAAAAGAAGAAAGTAAAAATAGAACTATTGAAATTTTGGTTGATAATGAATACGATATTAAAAATGAACTAATTACAGAAGTTCCTCTTCTCGGTAAAATCACTGCTGGTAATCCTATTGAGGCAATTGAAACACCTAATGAATTCTTTAGTTTACCAAGTTATCTTATCCCTAAAAACAAAGAAGTGTTTACTTTATTGGTTGATGGTGAAAGTATGATAAATGCTGGCATTTTAGATGGCGACATTGTTATTGTTGAAAGGAAAAACACAGCTAACAATGGTGAGATAGTTGTAGCTATGACCGATGAAAATGAAGTGACTTTAAAAACTTTTTATAAAGAAAATGGATATTTCAGATTACAACCAGAAAACGACACTATGGAACCATTTATTATGAATAATGTTACAATATTAGGTAAAGCAATTGGCTTATATCGAAAAATATAAAACTTCTCAATTTTGAGAAGTTTCTTTATTTTCTAATTTAACTAATACTTCACGAGGTTTAGAACCATTAGATGGGCCAATTATTCCTCTTTCTTCTAGTAAATCAATTGCCCGGGCTGCTCGATTATATCCTAATCTGAATCTCCTTTGAAGTAATGATGCACTTGCTTTACCTTGCGTTATAACAAATTCAACTATTTCGTTATATAAAGGTTCTTCGGTTGCATCTTTTTCAGTCATTGTAGTTGATCCTTTCAAATCTTCGCTTGCAATAGTTAAACTCTCATCATAATGTGCTTTTTGTTGCGAAATGGTATAATCTACAACCGCTTTAATTTCCTCATCAGATACAAATGTCCCTTGAACTCTTATTGGTGTATTTTCACCTTGTGGTAAAAATAACATATCACCTTTACCTAATAATTTTTCAGCACCTGTCATATCTAAAATAGTTCTTGAATCAATGCTTGAAGAAACGGCAAAAGAAATACGAGATGGAATATTTGCTTTAACAACGCCAGTAATAACATCAGTTGATGGTCGTTGCGTTGCAACAATTAAATGAATTCCTGCAGCTCTAGCCATTTGAGTAATACGCATAATTGATTCCTCAACTTCTTTAGCCGCTACCAACATTAAATCAGCTAACTCATCAATTATTACGACAATATAAGGCAATTTCCTTATTTGACTGTGTTCGTCTTTTGATTTATTTTTTTTATCAATATAAGCATTATACCCAGCAATATTTTTTGTGCCACTTTGTTCAAATAAGTCATATCTATTTTCCATTTCAGCAACTATTTTTTTTAAGACAATATTAGCTTTTTTAGGATCAGTTACAACTGGTGTTTTTAAATGAGGAATGCCATTATACATTGATAATTCAACTTTTTTAGGATCAATTAAAACTAATTGAACCTCTTCTGGTTTAGTTCTCATTAAAATTGATATCAACATACTGTTGATGCAAACTGATTTACCAGAACCAGTCGAACCTGCTACTAGTAAATGAGGAGTTTTATTTATTTCACAAAAAATTGGTTTACCCATTATATCTTTTCCTAAAGTTACTAATAGTTTGGAATCTTCTAGTCCTTTAGGAATATTTTCTAAAATTTCTCTTACACTTACCATTGTAACTTTTTTATTTGGTATTTCAACGCCAACTGTTTTCTTGCCTGGAATTGGAGCTTGAATGTGAACACTTTTAGCGGCTAATGATAAAGCTAGTTCTTTATCTAAGCTAACGATTCTACTTAATTTAGTTCCTGCTTTTATTTCTAATTCATATTGTGTAACAGCAGGACCTATATTAATAGCGACAACTTTGGCAAAGACACCAAAATCATGAAATACCTCTTGTAAAATATTAACAGTATCTTTAATAGTTTCTTGATTATCTTTATTGTTATTTTTATATGGTTTATTTAATAAAGTAATGGGTGGAAATTTATAATTAACATTAGTTTCTTTTATCTCATCTAATTCGATAGTCTCAATAACATCTAAAGATTTTTCTTCATCAACCATTAACTCATCCATACTTGAGATAACAACCTTATTGTCTTTTTCGTAATCGTCTTCCACTTGCTTAATATGTTCTTTATCTTTAACTTTGTGCGTTAAATCAATTGTTCCTCGAACAGTTTTTTTAACGCCTTCTTTTAATGATTTAATAATATCGTAAATAGTGATACCTGTAAGCATAATAAAGCCGCAAATAATTAAAACAATACTAACGACGCTCGCTCCTTGTAAAGATACTAGCTTAACTAAAGTAACGCTTAATAAAGCTCCAATCATTCCGCCACCTTGAATATCAGTAGTTCCATCAATAAAGTTATTTAAATTATTAAATGTTTCTTCAATTACTAAGCCATATGAAATAGAACTTCCATCAACAGTTAAATTTTTGATATAGCCCAAATGAAAAAAACTTAAAATACCACAAATAATTATATATAAGCCAATTAATTTGGTCGTCAATAAATCTGGTTTTTGTCTTTTAACTATCATATATCCGCCAATAATACCAACAATTACCAATAAAAAAGCCCACAGAACTCCTACTAAAAAACCAGAAAAACCAACAATTATATTAGCTAAAAGGCCAAAGCGACAACAACCAATAATGGCGACTAGTATAAGTAAGATGCCATATATTTCAACTCTCGCATTATTATCTTTTTTTTGTTCTTTTCTTACTTTTTTCTTAGTCATTTTTATCACCTTCTATTAAATTATACCATATATCGAAAAACAAGTCACTTAATCAAAACTATGATACGTCATCATAAAAATTTGATTAGGTGACTTACTTTTTTTGCTTAAAATCCTCTATTTCTTAAAAACGATGGCACATCATCACTATCATCATCACTAGAAGGAGTATATGTTGTATTAGCATATGCATGGGTTGCTGGTTTTTCATCTTCAAAACCAGTTGCGATAACAGTAACAATTAATTCATCATTTAAATTTTCGTTAATGACTGCTCCAAATATTGTATTAATATCAGTATTGGCACTTTGTCTAATTACATCCGCAGCTTCCTCTACTTCAAATAAAGTCAAATTAGCTCCACCTGTAACATTGATAATAGCATCAGTAGCACCACTAATACCAGTTTCCAACAAAGGACTTGATACAGCTTGTAAAGCCGCTTCTTTAGCTCTATCTTCACCAACACCCATACCAATTCCGATTAAAGCATTACCTCGTTTTTCCATAACGGCTTTAACATCAGCAAAATCCAGATTGATAAGTCCCGCTACAGCTATTAAATCACTAATTGATTGAACACCTCGTCTTAAGACATTATCAACCTCTTTAAATGAATCAACTAATGGAGTTGATTTATCAACGATTTCTCTTAAACGATCATTTGGTATAACGATCAAAGTGTCAACATGTTTTTTTAACTCTTCTAATCCAGCAAGAGCTTGTTGCATTCTTTTTCTTCCCTCAAAACTAAATGGTTTAGTTACAATTCCAACAGTTAAAGCACCTAAGCTTTGAGCAATATCAGCGATAACTGGCGCTGCTCCGGTACCAGTTCCACCACCCATACCACAAGTTACAAAAACCATATCGGCACCCTTTAAAGCTTCCTCAATTTCATTTTTACTTTCCAAAGCCGCTTCTTTACCAATTTGTGGGTTAGCACCTGCTCCTAATCCGTTGGTTAAACTAGTACCTATTTGTAATTTTTTAGATGCTTTGGAGTTTTTTAATACCTGTAAATCTGTATTAGCAACGATAAATTCAACTCCTTGAACACCCGATTCTATCATTCGATTGACAGCATTATTGCCACCACCGCCAACTCCGATTACTTTTATATTAGCTAATTGATCCATTTCTAATCCAAACATGTATATCCTCCCTTATTCGCCAAAGAAATATCCAAATACTTTACCTAACATTGAATCATTTGTATTCTTTCTAGGTGTTGATAAGATGGCCATTTCTTCTTCGCTTATCATTGAATAATCTTTTCCTTTTAATTTAAGCTTATTTATAAAATATATTATATTACCAATTGCTGAAGAAAATTTATTGTTTCTCAAACCAATTAAGTTTACACTACCTATTATAGCACAATTTCCAAGCTTTTCTCTACAAATTTGACTAAAATTAGTCATATTTGTAATTCCCCCTGTAATATAAATAATTTCTGGTTTATATGATGTTAATTTATTTAACTCTTGAGCAGCTAAAGTTAGTATCTCATCAATTCTAGAAATAACTATCTCACTTAATTCATATTGATTAATTTTAATAGTTACATCATCTTTATTTTTAATTTCCTTGATTTCATTTAAAGAAGTACTAGTTCTTGTCGCTTGAGCAAAACATTCCTTTAAATTACAAGCTGTTTCTGAATCTAAATTATACATATAAGCAATATCGTTATCGACATTACGACTTCCCATGTTAACGATACCGTGTCTTACGACAATTCCTTTATTATATAAAGATACTTCTGTTTTTTCTGCTCCTACATTAATAACGGCACTAATACAATTATCCACTTTTTCATCTCTAAAAGTATTAATATCACCAATGCATCCTAAAGAAATATCCACGACTTCAACGCCAAGACTATTTAATAAATTAACTACGGAATAAATATTTTTTTTGGGTGTCGTCACTAAAACAGATCTTGATTTTAAAATATTGCATTTTTTATTAAGTGGTTCTTTAACCACTTCATTATCTAAAATAAAATCAACTGGAACAATAGTTACCATTTCTTTAGTAACATCAATATGTTCTTTCATTGCGACTTGTAAAACCTTAACCACATCATCGCCAGTGACAATCTTTTCTTCGTTTGTTATAGGAATTTCACCCTTTATAATATTAAATTCGGCAAAATAACTAGGAATTATTGCGATCACTTTCTTTATTTTAAATCCTAGCATAGTTTCTACTTCATTAAAAGCTTTTTTTATACAATTTTTAGCTTCTAAAATATCATTAATCAAGCCTTTTTTTATACCTTTCGCTTTGACAGTAGAAGTCGCTAAAAGATTATATCTTCCACGATATAATTCACAAACGACGACTTTAATGCTACTAGAACCAATATCAATACAAGTATATATATGTCGCAACTCTTTCACCTACTATCCAATTATTATTATATAATATTTTTTTGAAAAAGAAAAGTAAATTATTCAATTATTTCAAAATTATTACCATAATCCAAATAAAGAATGCCGTTTTTATCAGGTAAATTTTGCTTAATCGTAATATATTTGTTTAATTTATAAAAAGTATTAATATTTATATATACATAATTTCCATCACTCATGGTTAATAAAAAACGATTATCATCAACTTCATTAGGGTCAAATTTAATTTCAGAAATTTTATTTAAAATAGATGAATCTAATTTTCCCATTTCATTAATAAATTCTTCATAATATGTATCAGTTATATAGTTTAAAACTGTTGGAACAGTACATTTTAAATCAACGCTTGTCCCATCCAAAAGAACCGTTTTATTACTATTATTATAATAAAACAAAGGCCTATTTTCTTCTACTTCAATATAAACTTTTGTTAAATGTTTCTTAGAAACTTTGACATTTTTAATAAAAATATTTGTTAGCAATCTTTGCTTTATTTTTTGATTAGAATTAGCTAAACTACTAGGATAATCACTAATACCAGCTAGTTCAATAATTTCTTGATCCTTTAAATAATTATTATTTTTAATTATTATATTAGTAATTTTTAAATTAAGCAAAAAAGTTGATAGTACTATGATAATTATGACAATAATTATAAATAATAAAACACGATCGTATCTTATTCTTTTTTTTACCTTTTTACTTTTCATAAAATTCCCCTAATCTACAAATTCTTGTTCAACTATCAAATCGATATCATATTTTTCTTTAACTTTTTCTTTTATTTCATTGATTAAATTTCTAACATCACTAGCACTTGCATTTCCTTTATTAATAATAAAATTAGCGTGCTTTTCACTGACATAAGCACCGCCGATATTTTTCCCTTTATATCCTAATTCTTCGATTAATCTTCCAGCGAAATCATTAGCAGGATTTCTAAAAACACTCCCAGCTGATGGATATTCCAAAGGTTGTGTTAGTAATCTCCTTTGTTTTCGATCAGCAATTATTTCCATAATCTCTTTAGAATTACTATGTTTTAAAACTATCTTTGCTTCTAAACAAATATAGTTAGGATTTTTTTGTAAAAAACTAGAACGGTAATGAAAATCTAAATCTTTATTATATAAAGTTTTAACATGATAATTTGGCGTTAAAACCTTAATCTCGCTGACAACATAGCCCATATCAGATTTATAAGCTCCCGCATTCATATATATAGCTCCCCCAACAGTTCCTGGAATACCAGATGCAAATTCTAATCCAGATAATCCTAACCGAGCTGTTTTTAAACTTAATTTAATTAAATTATAACCAGCACCAACAGTAATAATAGTGTCATTTATCTCTAATTTATCAAATTTATCTAATTTAATTAATACGCCATTATATAAATCATCTTTAAAAATTAAATTTGAACCATTACCTAAAATTTTATATTTAATATGGTTAGTATTTAAATATTTTAATAGTTTCACTAAATTATTAACACTAGTGGGATATACTATAGCTATGGCATTACCACCTACTTTATACGTAGTATAATTACTCATTTTAGGGTTATCAATAACTTTTCCTACTTTTAGTTTCTTTAAATTTTCAATCATTTCTTACTTCCTATCTATTAATTTTTTTATATTGTCATAAATTATGGTTGCACTATCACTAACTTGCAATTTAGCTAAATTTTGTTTCATTGTTTCTAATATTTTTTTATCTTTAAGTAGTTTGTCAAGAGTTCTAACAATAATATCTCCTTTTAAATCTTTTTCTTCAATCATTAAAGCAGCTTCTGCTTTAACTAAATCTAAAGCATTTTTATATTGGTGGTTATTTGTTACATAAGGACTAGGAATAATAATACTAGGAATTTTCAAAGCAATTATTTCGCTTAAAGTGCTCGCTCCTGCTCTTGTTACCATAATATCTGTTTTTTTCATAATTCGAGTCATCTTATCAACATAAGGTACCACTTTGACATTTTTAGGAAAGTTAAGCTGTTTAATTTTATCATAATCATTCCTACCAGTAACATATAATATTTCATATTCTTTATTATTAAATAAAGACATTGTTTTAATTAAAAAATCATTAACTTTACTAGCTCCTAACGAACCCATAACAAATAAAACTAATGGTTTGTCACTTAAATTAAATTCTTTTTTTTCACAAGGTATAGTATTTATGGCGTCCTCACTACAAGGATTACCCGTCAAAACAACTTTATTTTTAGGAAAATACTGTTTACTTGAAGGAAATGAAATTCCAATCATATCAGCATAGTTACTTAAATAAGTATTAGCTTTACCGGGAACAGAGTTTTGTTCATGAATAAATGTTTTATAACCAAGTTTTTTAGCTTGCTTAATAACTGGCACCGTAACGTATCCACCAACGCCAATAACAATATCAGGGTTAAATTCTTTTATTATTTTTTTTACCTCTTTATTAGCTTTAATTAATGAATTTAAAGTTTTAAAATTTTTAAATATTTTTTTACGATTAAATCCATATATTTCAATTTGCTTAAAAGGAATATTATATTTTGGTACAATATCTTTTTCCATTCGATCATGAGTTCCAATATATAAAAATTCACTATCAGGCTCTTGCTTTTTAATTTTATTTATAATGGCTAACGCTGGGTAAATATGACCTCCAGTTCCTCCAGCACTTATTATAACTTTCATAATCCACATCCTTACTATCGATTATACCATAATTATATGAATTTTTAAATAATTAAATGTAATAATAATTT
Source organism: uncultured Bacilli bacterium (assembly GCA_944332695.1). Classification (GTDB taxonomy): domain Bacteria; phylum Bacillota_I; class Bacilli_A; order RF39; family UBA660; genus Faecisoma. The sequence continues at coordinate 27,123 of CALVKL010000003.1, read as the reverse complement.
GACAAATATTAAAAAACAAGTATAATATATGGCTATTCAAGGAGGAATAATATGTTTGGAAAAATGCCTATTTTCGGAAATAGCACGATTAAAATCGATGACAAGGGTAGAATTATTATTCCGGCTTTTTGTAATGCTGAGAAAAATGACCAGTTAATCATTCAAAAGGGTGAGGGAAATTTTTACATTATTGTTAATCTTTTTAAAATTGAAGAAGAAATTAAACAATTAAAAAATAAAGGCGATAAAAAAGGAATTGAATTGTTAACAAGCTCAATTGTCGATTTAGTTAAAGTTGATAGTCAAAGAAGAATTAGCTTTAATCCGCATAAACAATTTGCTATTGATAGAAAAGTTTTTGTTCATGGTAATTATGATAGCTTACAAGTTTTTTCTTCAGAAGAAACTTATGAACAACATATTAATACATTAAAAAAGAGTTTTTAAGCTCTTTTTTAATTTGTTTTAATGACATCAATAATATTATCTTTTTTTATTTTAGAAGTTGCTATCAAAAAGGATAAATAATTAATAATAATTACTCCTAAAATACAGCTTATTAAAGGAATGATAAATATATCAAACGGTATTTGAAGTAAACTTTTAAAAGTGTTTTCACTAATCATTGAAATTCTTAAAAATATAACAACTATTAAAATAAATATCAATAAGCCAAATAATAACGATTTTAAGCTTAACATTAAACTTTCATAAAAGATCATTTTATTAAAACTTTTATTAGATAAACCAATACTTTTTAAAATAGCGAATTCTCTTCTTCTTAAATTAATATTAGCACTAATTGTTCCAATAATACTTGCAAAAGTTATAAAAATTATAAACAATAAAGCTATATATATAACTAATCGATAACAATTACTTTTAACAATATTTTCATAATTAATAGCTGGATAATTAAAATAAGAAGTATCTTTGTTATTGGAAACTATTAATCTTAATTGTTTATCTAGTTTTAAATAATCATTAGACTTGATATAAATTGTACTTTCATCTTCATCATTATATTTACTAAATATTGTCAAAAAAATTTCTGATTCAAAAATATTATTATATTTTTCTAAAGGACCTAAAGTTCTAACCACATTAGCGTTTATTGTTGTTTTTATTTGTTCTTCATAACTACTATAAGGTGTTAAAGTTAGGGTAACCTTATCTAAATCAAATACCTTTTTTTTATTTTTTAAAGTATTGATTATAATAGGATCATCATTATTAATTTTATAATATTCTTTTAATTTGTTATAACTAATTTCATCTAAATAATAAAAATTAAGCACATTTTCTTTTAAATTATTAACTTTAGTTTCTGTTTCAAATCTAAAATAATCTTTATTAAAATAAACATAATCAGTAACGGTATCTAAGTTCGAAATGTAATTAATAACTGATTTTATGTTTGTTGTATTATCATATAAACCGATATAAGCATAATCATAATTATCATAGTCATAATTATTAAATAAAGCAATTGATAAAAGACAAGTTACTGTTAAAAACAAAACTATTCCTACAACAATCGAAATTGTTGTCACACGATATTTAGCTCGATCCCTAGTTACACTATTAGCAGAAATCAATCCTTCAATTCCAAATATCTTTTTAACTAGTTTATTTTCTTTTCTATGCTTAAATTTTTTAGTTTGTCTTACTTCTTCAATGATATTAATCCTACTTGCCATTTGTGCTGGTGATAAAGTAGCTAAAAAAGTGCTAATTAAAATAAATATTAATGAAACTAAAATAAATAAAGGATATATTTCTAATGTATAATTATTGGTTATTAATTCTTGTAAAATATTATTGATGATTAATAAAACTAATGAAACAAATCCCGTACTTAAGATAAAGCCTAAAGGAATGGCAATTAATAAAATAATAAATGAATCTAAAAACACCGAAAACAATATTTGTTTAGGACTAGCGCCAATACTTTTATACATTGCATAACTTTTTTTCTTTTCGTTAACTGATATCGAAAAAGCATTATAGATGATGAAAAAAACAACAAAAGCTAAAATTAAACACAAAAACATTGTCATTAATAGAAAAACTTCATTACTATTAGAACTAAAATTATCAATTGGGTCAGCTCCAGCATAATAATATAATAATGAATTATTAATAGATATATCGTAATCTTCTAAATTATTAACAATACTTCTTAATTCGTTATATATATTTTTATATTTTTTTAAATAAACAAAATATAATGCATCATTATTATTTTCAGCATCTTTAGTTAAAGAAATGTTTTCTAAATTAAATTTTTTAAAATAATCATTTTGATAAATTCCCACTATTTTTTTATCTTGATAAATCGAACCTATTTTTAAATTTAATTGATTAGCGGTCTTAAAACTAACAATTATTTCATTATTATTAGTAGGTAATTTCCCTTCTAAATTAAGATCTATATCAAAATTATCGCTAATTCCATATAAATTATCTTTTATTTTAAAAATGTAATAATATTTAGAAATTCTTTCGTCATTTAATATATTTTTATTATTAGTAGTTGTATAATATATAGCGTGTTGATCTCCATATAAATTAATGATATTATTAATTTGATTTTGTCTTGTTGTCGAAACAGCCAAACCAATCGAAAATAATAAAATGCATGAAAGTAAAACACTTATTAAACATAAAATAAAACTTTTTTTATGTTTTAATAGATCTTTTAAAGTTAACTTGAACATAATCTTCATATGATTCACCTATTTTGATTATATAATACAAACTAATAAATTGCAATCTTTTTTATCAAGTGACAAAATGAAGATGTGAGCTAAACTAAAGAATTGTAGATAAAATTTAGACAAATCAGTCACAACTAAATAAACTTCCCATTAAGGAAGTTTATTTTACATCATTTCTTCTAATTCTTTATTAACTTTTTTCATCGTTTTATTCGTAAATTTTTCAATTTCTTTCATCATAGGTTTACTATATTTTTGATAAGCATAAATTGCGCCAATACCAATTCCAATAAACATGGCACTTTTTATAATTTCTTTCATAGATATCACCTCTTTAAAATAGAAAAAATGAAGAGTATGTACATACAATAATATTTTAACCATTATTTAAAACTTTATTCTTTAATTGTTCCAGCAAATTAGTTTTTCTTATTATTTCACTATTATTGTTAATTGCATAAATAAAAGCATCTACCTCGCCAATTAAAATTAGTTTCTTTTTAGCTCTAGTAACTCCTGTATATATTAATTTTCGATACAACATTCTTTTATAACTATTTGATAAAGTAATAATAACTAATTCAAATTCACTACCTTGAGATTTATGAATAGAAATAATAAAACCATGGGTTATTTTATTTAAGTCCTTGCTCTCGTATTTAACTATATTTCCATCAAAATCAATATAAATAAAAGTTTTTTTATCAATTTTAGTAATACTTTTGATAATTCCAATATCACCATTATATATATTCTCATCAGGAATATTTGTTAATTGTAAAACTTTATCGTTTTCACGATAAATTACATCGCCATAATTTATCTCATTTTTAGTTTTATCATAAGGATTAAACACGCTTTGTAATTCTTTATTTAAATTATCAATTCCATTAACACCAGCATACATTGGAGCCATGATTTGCACTCTTTTATAATCATAACCTTTATCAATTAACTGATTACATAATTTTTTTAAATTATCTTTTAGAAATAAACTATTACATTTTAAAAATGTATAATCACTTTTCGTTTGTAAATAATTATCGCTCAGGTTATTATCTTTAATTTCTTTAGCTAAAGTGGGAATATAAGAGTTTTCATCTTGGCGATATAATGTATCTAAATAAATAGTATCAATTAACTCACTTTCAATTAAATCTTTCAAAACATTACCTGGTCCAACCGAAGGTAATTGATGATGATCACCTACTAAAATTAACTTAATATTTCTAGTTATTCCTTTAAATAAACTGCCTAATAATCTTAAATCTAACATACTGACTTCATCAATAATAATTAAATTTTGATAATTTTTATTAAATTCATTAACCAAAAATTCATTAGTCTCCTTATTCCATTTTAGAAAACGATGAATTGTACTAGCTGGTAATAAAGTAGCTGTACTTAAACGTTTACTTGCTCTACCTGTAGGTGCTAATAAAGCTATTTTTTCACAAGCTTGATTATAGTCTAATTTATTTATTTGCATGTATAATTCGCAAATTGCTTTGATAATTGTTGTTTTTCCTGTTCCTGGTCCACCGGTAATAATAGTAACATTATTTTCTAGTGCTTTATTAATAGCTTCTTTTTGTTTAATATTATATTTTATATTATTTGCTTTTTCTAATTTACTTATACTTTCTGCTAAGTTTTTTTTACTAATTTTATTTTTTATTAAATAGCTTAATTCATTAATAATATTTACTTCTGAATCATATATTTCTTTTAAATAATATTTATCATTTACTAAAATAATTTTATTTTCGTCAATTAATTCTTTTAATAATAAATTAACTTCCTCAATATCTAAATCTATTTTTAAGTAGTTGACGATACCAGCAATTATCTCATCATAAACTAAATAAGTATCACTATTATTATACGTTATTTTGTTCATAACATAAATTATACATGCCTTAATTCTTCTTTCATCATTTAATTGAATATTAAATTTTAATGCGATTTCATCTACTTTACTAAAACTAATACCAACATCATTAATTAACATATATGGATTATATTCAATATTATTAATTGTATCTTTTTTATAAGTGTTATAGATATCCAAAGAATCTTTCATATTAAATCCTAAATCTGTTAAATATACGATCATCTGATGACTTTCTTCATATTTTGATAATGTTTCATATATTTTGTGAGCTTTTTTAGAAGTCATTTTAGGAACTAATAACAAACAAGTTTCATCTTTTAATATTTCTTCTAAAACATTTTGGCCTAATGTATCAACAATTGATTTAGCCAATTTTTCACCAACACCCTTAAACAAATCACTGGATAAAAAAGTTATCAAACCATCTTCATCTTCTGGCTTTAATCTTTCATATTCATCAACTTGAAATTGTATACCATATTTAGGATGATCAACTGTGTGTCCATAAAAACAATACATATCATCTTCATTTAACTCATGAAAATAACCAGTAAATGTAATTACTTTATTTATATATAACTTCATTTCGTCATCATTAGTATCTTTAATTTTAAATAAACCAATAATATAGTTATTAGACGAATAAATTGTTCTTCGATAATTTCCTTTAATATATAATTTCATAAATACACCTTTTATAATAGAAACAAAATAGTAGCTGATACTACTATTTATATTTTTAAATAAGTTTTATATTAATCATAAAGTGCGCATGTATCAGCATCTTTATATTCATATTTATACTGATTGTTAGTATCATCCCAAGTATATAAAACACAACCATCTATCGTTTGGTTATTACGTGGGTCTATAATTTCACTATCTTCTAATAAACCAGCAGTTATTAGCATTTGTAAAGTGATTTTTTTGGTTTCGGTTGTTGGGTATTGGCCTAAATTAGTTACATATAATTTAGATGCTTCAATTATTCCATCAATACTTCTTTGATAAGCAGTTTCTTTAGATTCTTTTAAAGTTTTTTGAATATTAGGAACAGCGATAGCTAATATTATTGATAAAATAATTACTACTGCCAGTAACTCAACTAAAGTAAATCCTTTTTTCATACAATTCCTCATTTCTTAATAGGTATCATTAGGTTTAAATATGCCATTATTAAGAGCTTTTCTTTTGCTTCTTTCTAAACCATTTAAACCTTGATCAGTTGATTCATTTAATGTCTTTGTATTACTTTTCGTTAAATATTCTTTAGCAAGAAAAAGAGATAATTTTGTTGATCTTAATAATTCATTTAACAAATTTTCATAAACTTTTTTTGTATAATAAGTTGGTCCTAAAGCTACAACTATAGAGCTAGGAAGGACATTACAATTAAAACTATAAAATCGACCTAATCCTATGCCTGTTAGTGCATTACAAGTAACAAAGCCAAATGAACTATTAGGTAAGTTAACTTTCCCGAAATTTTTTTGTCTTTGTAAAAAATATTTCATAACTTTCACCTACTATAAGTATAATATAACCATCACTTCAAGTCAACTGCATTTTGACAAATGTTAGACACACAGTAAGGATAATCTATCTGAATTATTTTTACTTCAATAACTTTATTTAATAAGTCTTTATTTCCTAACGTTTTAATAGATAAATAGTTGCTTGTATGCCCATATAAATAACCATCCTTATAAGTTTCTGGGATAAATTCTATTATTTTTCCGATAAACTTATTAATATATTCTATTTCTAATTCTTTTGATAAATCTAGTAATTTCCTTACTCTTTCTTTTTTTACTTCTTCTTTAATTTGATTATCCATCAAACTAGCTTTGGTACCTTCTCTGATAGAATAAGGAAAAACATGAATTTTAGAAAATTTGATTTTCTTTATGTTGTCAATTGTTTCATTAAATAATTCATCTGTTTCATAAGGAAAACCAACTATAACATCAGTAGTTATCGAAATGTTTGGTCGAATACTTCTTAGTTTATTAATTTTATTGATAAAATAAGTAATATCATATTTACGATTCATAAGATTTAGGATTGTATCAGAACCCGATTGTAAAGGAATATGCATATGGTTAACTAAAATATCGTTATTTTTAATAATATCAATTACTCGATCATTTATCTCTGTGATTTCAATTGAAGAAATCCGTAATCTTTTTAAATTGTTTATTTTAACTATATCTTCCAATAATGAAGCAAAATCATATCCTAAATCATTATAACTGCCAGTATGAATGCCAGTTAAAACTATTTCTTTATGACCATAATTTACTAAATTTGTTATTTCTTTGATAACATCTTCTTTTTTCTTACTTCTAATATTCCCTCTTGTGTAAGGAATTATGCAATATGAGCAAAAATTATTACAACCATCTTGTATTTTAACAAAAGCTCTAGTTTTATCAAAGTTATTTAATTGCATATTTTCAAAACTAGTATTAGATAAATCATATATTTTGCTTATTTTATTCTTATAATTATCAATATAATCAATTATTTTAGTTTTGTCCTTGTTTCCTAAGACAATATCAGCACCCAAATTTAAAACTTCTGCTGCTTTCATTTGTGATAAACAGCCACATACAATGACTAATTTATGGTCTTTTCTAATGACTTTTCTAATCATTTGTAATGATTTGTGTTCTGCTACATTAGTAACAAAACAAGTATTGACAATATATATATCGGCATTATCAATACTTCCCTTAATATAACCCGCGTTAATAAGTAAATCGCTCATAACTTTAGCTTCATAAGCATTTACCTTACATCCTAAATTAATAATATGAAAAGTCATAAATTTCTTCTAAAATCTTTTAGTTCTTTTAAAAAGTCATCATTATTACTATCTTTACCAAAAACTGGGGAAATAAATTCGCTATTTTTAAATTTTGGCTGTTCGACACTTGGTTTAGGTGGTTCAACTACTTCTTGTTCTAAGTTTTTAGGTTCTTCATCAACTCGTGCTTTCTTTTCGTTAACAGCTTGTACTAATTCTTGATAACTAATAATCGCATTAGCTTCTTGTTCTTCTTCAAAAGTAGTCATTGGCCTTCTTTCCGTAGTTTCTTCTAAAGCTTCAATTACTTGTTCAATATTAGTTTTAGTATCAACTTTATCATCGACTCTTGTTTCAATTGGTTTAACCTTTTTTGGTTTTAAAACGATAATTAAAACTATTATCAACAGTAATAAAGATAATAAGCCAATAAATACATATTTATAATTTAAAATATTATTAATCAAATCCATTACAATCACTCCATCTCATAATTTAAAATACTAAGCAAATAAATAGGAACAGTTTCAACTCTTAAAACATTATTACCCAATGAAATAGGAATAAAGTTAAGATCAATTAACTGTTTTTCTTCTAAAGGCGTTAGGCCACCTTCTGGACCAATCACCATCACTATTTTATCATAATTTAAATTATCTTTTAATATTTTTTTTAAAGTATTATTTTTTTCTTTAACACTGCAAACTAATTTCAAACCACTAAAATTTAAATCAGTTATTTTTGTGGCTGAACTTATTTGGGGAATCGTTAGTCTTTTAGACTGTTCACTAGCTTCTTTGCAAATTTTTTGCCAACGTTCAAGTTTTTTTGTTTCTTTACCATCTATTTTAATCTTACTTCTATTAGTTAAAATAGGAACAATTACATCAACACCTAATTCAGTAGCTTTTTGTAAAACGAAAGACATTTTTTGTTCTTGTAAAATAGGAACACACAAAACATATTGTTTTTTAGTAAATTCATTAGTAATTATTTTTTCTATTTTGGCATTATATTCACTATCTAATTGGCAAATGTGAAGTTGTTTTTGATAAACTACTTCAATTCTATCATTTTCTTTCATTCGCATAACTGTTTTTATATGATATATATCATTCTTATTTAAAAACAATAAATTGTCTTTTTTTATTTCACTAAAATAACGTTGCATTAGCGATGATTATTAATCCATTCATTTAATAAAGGTTCTGCGGCAAACCCCACTTTAGTATCAACTACTTTACCATTTTTAAATAAAATTAATGTGGGTATTGACATAACGCCATAAGTTTTAGCTAAATCTTCATGTTTATCAACATCAACTTTAGCTACTTTTATATTATTACGGCTTAAAGCGATATTTTCGATTATTGGACTTAACATTTTGCAAGGTCCACACCAAGTAGCATAAAAATCTACCAAAGCATAATCACTATTAATAATATTTTGAAACTCATTTCTATCTTTAATTTCCATTAGTATCCTCCTTATACGTTTTAATCAAATCACCATAACTATCAAATTTTTCAATTTTTCCCTGTTCAATTAATTTTTCTAAAGAAGAAGGCGTTATTATTTCATATTCTAAAAATAATTTAATCGCTTGATAATCAAATTCTGCTTCACTAATTGTTCGGTCACTGTATTTATTTTTTAATTCTATAAATTCATCAATTATTTCAATTCCTTTATCAATAACACCAGATAAAATTGGCGTATTATTTAATATTTTATCTTTTAATTTCGAATTGTTAACAATATCAATATCAAAGCAAAAGATAGATATAATATATAAGACAACAAACGATACAATAAAATGATAGATTAATCCAACAATTGCTCCTGCAATTTTAGATGGAATTGCTAAAATGATAGTGGCATTTAAAATTTTTTCGAAAACTGAGCTAGCTAACAAAGCTGCTTTTAAAATTACCGACAAAATAATTATACAAATAAGAAAAGCTAGCGCCTCATAAATTAAAATATTAAATATTTCAACATTCTTTAATAACCCAAATTCAAAAAATGGTAAATATTCATACATTAAAACTGATAATGGATTTTTTAAAAAATAAGCTAAAATAACAATTACAATAAAACCGATAGTTTCGACTAATTCTTTTGTAAATCCTCTTTTAAATCCAATAACAGCACCAAATAAAATAAATATAATAATTCCAATATCTAATAAATTCATAAATTCACCCCTATTTTATTCTACTATTTCATAACTATAATTATTATCGATTTTTGTTATCTTAATTTTCAATTGATCACTAAAAAGTTCATTGGTTAAGGGGTTAACTATGTCTTTTTCCACAAAACCGGATTGCTTTAACTCAGATAAAGTTAAATAAATCGTTTCCCCATTATCATCTGGTAAATTAAATACATTACTACTAGCCCATGTTTTAGCTCCATTAATTATATTCTCAATTTGCAAATTATAAAGTTCTTCTTTACTTTTTTTCATACTACTATTAATACTGATAGTAGCGATTGAAGCAATAACTGCTAAAATAATAATGACGCCTAACAATTCAATTAAAGTAAACCCTTTTTTCAATTTTGCACCTTCCTTATTTGATTAATAACTATTTGATATTTATCAAACCTTTTTTCTACTTTTCCATTTATTATATATACATTCCCCATTATTATATCACAAAACTCGCTAGAAAACAAAATAAATTCACAAATATCACTTTCATCACTACCAGTAATGAAATACATATCCTTATTATTCTTAGTTTTAATTTTTTTAATCTTTTCAATATATGCTAAGGTAATAATATTTTTATTATAATAACTGGCAATATCTTTTAAATTAATAGCCTTAATTTTATTTTTTAAATCAGCAACAGGATGACTGCTTAAATAAGTTCCTAAAACTTCAATTTCTCTACTCATTAATTGTTGTCTAGGATATTCTTGATAATTGATTAACTCCGGTTTTAAAGTATCTTCTAATAATCCGCCTAGTTCACTATAATTGGTTAAAATATCAATATTATTGTCAATAGTTTGTTGATTACAAAACTCATTAAAACATCCTGCTTTATTTAAATTTTCAATTACTTTATTATTTACATTTTTACCATAACAGCGAATAAAAAAGTCAAATATATCTTTAAATTTAGATTTTTTTCTCTCTTCGACAATAACCTTGGCTACCGCTAACCCAACATTTTTAATATTAGTTAAAGGATATACAATTTGATTATCTTTAATAATATAATCAATATCGCTTTCATTGATACTAGGATTAATAATCTCTAGTTTGCTTTTACACATATTAAGATATTCTTTGGTTTTAATTTCACTACCAATAACCATCGATAATAAATGTTTCATAAAAACAGGATAATAATGAGCTTTTAAATAAGCCATTTTATAAGCAATTAAAGCATATGAAACCGAATGAGCTTTATTAAAACCAAAAGACGCAAATTTTAAAATTAAATTATAAATATCGTTAGCCATCTTGTTAGTATAACCATTATTAACGGTCTTTTTGATAAATTTATCTTTTTCAGTAAGTAATATATCTTCCTTTTTTTTACTCATTGCTTTTCGTAATATATCAGCTTCTGCTAACGAATAATTTGCTAAAACATTGGCTATCTGCATTATTTGTTCTTGATAAATGATAATACCATAAGTTGAGCTTAAAATTGGTTTTAATGGTTCTATAATCTCATATTTTTCTTTCTTGTTTTTTCGATTGATATATGTATCAATATTCTGCATAGGACCTGGCCTAAATAAAGCAATAGCAGCAACAATATCATCAAAATTACTTATTTTAAATTTTTTTAAAAAATTAATCATACCACTAGATTCAAATTGAAAAATACCAATTGTATCAACATCATAAAATACTTTTATAGCATCTTTGTCATTTAATGAAATATCATCAAAATTAATATTTGTCTCTTTTAAAACATTATTAATTAAAGTTAAATTTTTTAAAGCTAAAAAATCCATTTTCAACAATCCTAAATCTTCTAAATATTCCATAGAATAACCAGTTATATAAAAACTATCATGATAGACTAATGGAATTATTTCATCTAAATCATCATTGGCCATTACAACTCCTGCAGCATGAATACTAGTATGACGTTTTAATCCTTCTAATTTCAAAGCAATTTTATATAATTTTTTTATTTCAATATCGTTTATATGTTGTTTTATTTGAGTATAATTATCATATAAACTTTTTTTAGCATCAATTAACTTAGAAAATTTATCAATTACTTTATTGTCAATATTCAAAATTTTTCCAACATCTCTTATTACTTGCTTACTTCCTAAAGTTCCAAAAGTAATAATTGGGGCAACTTTTTTTGTTCCGTATTTATTGATACAATAATTTAATACTTCTTCTCTTCTTGTATATTCAAAATCAATATCGATATCAGGCATACTTATTCTTTCAGGGTTTAAAAATCTTTCAAACAACAAGTTATATTTAATTGGATCAACAGTCGTTATACCTAAACAATAAGAAACTAAAGATCCTGCGGCACTTCCTCTTCCCGGTCCAACTAAAATTTTGTTTTCTTTGGCATACTTAACATAATCCCAAACAATTAAAAAATAATTACAAAAACCCATTTTATTAATAATATCTAATTCATATTTTAATCTATCCAAATATATTTTATTTACTTTTTCACCAAAAATATTTTTCAAACCTTTAATAACTAATTGCTTTAAATAAGAATAACTATCCAAATCATTAGGACATTTATATATAGGCAACAAATTTTGCTTAAGTGGCAAAACAACATTACATAAATCAATGATTTCTTCGTTGCAATCATTATCATATAATTGATAATTTAATAAATGATTGTCGTGTTTATTTAAAATAATTTCTTTAGCGCTCACGCCTTTATTAATTGCATATAAATATTTTAAATAACTACGGTCGCTTTCCTCTAAATATAAAATTTCATTTAAATAAACTGTTTTACCGGTCAAACTCTTCTTTTCATCTAAATTAGTATAACCTTGATATAAATACTTATAAAATTTATAATTATCATAATTTTCTAAATTATAATATGGAACAATACAAACTAATTCATCACTATATTTCATTAAAATATTTAAATCAACTTTTTCTTTTGAATTAATTGTACTTAATTTAATTAAGTTTTTATACCCCTCATAATTAATTGCGTATAAAACAATATCATTTATTTCTAAACCAATAATCGGTTTAATGTTATTTTTTTTACATTTAATATAAAATTCTAGTACACCATACATACTATTATCAGTAATGGCTAAAGATTTTATATTATGTTTGATAGCAAAATTAATTAAATCGTCTATTTTAATTAAACTACTCAATAAGCTATTGTCAGTTTTAATATAAAGTGGTCCCATTGCTATCAACTCCTTAGTACTATTTTACTATATTTTATATAAATTTTAAAGAAATATTTGACTTATTTAATAATATATAGTAAAATGTAATAGCGAAGAAGACAAGGAGGAATAATATGGCTAAAAAAGTAACAAGTAAAAAACCTTTAAGTGGTAATTTAAGATCACACTCTTGCCGTGCCACTAAACACGTAAGAAAACCTAATTTACAAAAAGTAACTTTAGATAACGGTGAAACAATTAGAATGAGTGCTAGAGAATTAAGAACTTTAAAAAAATCTGCATAATACCTATTTTTAGGTATTTTTTTATAAAAACCGCACAAAAAAACTGTTAATTTGATTTAACAGTTTTTTTAAATTATTTAATAATTTCTGAAACGTTACCAGCACCAACAGTGTGTCCACCTTCACGGATAGAGAATTTTGTTCCGTTTTCGATAGCAATTGGAGCGATTAATTCAACAGTGATTTCAACATTATCACCTGGCATAACCATTTCAGTACCTGCTGGTAATTCAATAACACCTGTAACATCTGTAGTTCTAAAATAGAATTGTGGACGATAATTTGTAAAGAATGGTTTATGACGTCCTCCTTCTTCTTTAGTTAAGATATAAACAGTAGCTTTGAATTTAGTATGAGGAGTAACAGTACCTGGTTTAGCTAATACTTGACCTCTTTCAACTTCGTCACGAGAAACACCACGTAATAATACACCAGCGTTATCTCCTGCTTCAGCATAATCTAATTGTTTACGGAACATTTCAATTCCTGTAACAACAGTTTTCTTAGTATCTTTCAAACCAACAATTTCAACTTCATCGTTAAGTTTTAATTGACCTCTTTCAACACGTCCTGTAACAACTGTACCACGACCAGTGATTGTAAATACATCTTCAATTGGCATTAAGAATGGTTTATCAGTGTCACGTTCTGGAGTTTCAATCCATGTATCAACAGCATCCATAAGTTCTTGAATTTTTTCTTGATATGCTGCATCTCCTTCTAATGCTTTTAAAGCTGATCCTCTGATAATAGGAGTATTATCTCCGTCAAAATCATATTCACTTAATAATTCACGAATTTCCATTTCAACTAAATCTAATAATTCTTCATCATCAACCATGTCGCATTTGTTCATAAATACAACCATACGAGGTACTCCAACTTGACGTGATAATAAGATATGTTCACGAGTTTGAGCCATAGGTCCATCTGTAGCAGCAATAACTAAGATAGCACCATCCATTTGAGCTGCACCAGTAATCATGTTTTTAACATAATCGGCATGTCCTGGGCAGTCTACGTGAGCATAGTGTCTTTTATCAGTTTGATACTCAACGTGTGCAGTATTAATAGTAATACCTCTTGCTCTTTCTTCTGGAGCTTTATCGATATTTGCATAATCAACAAAGTCTGCTTGACCTTTATCAGCTAAATATTTAGTAATAGCCGCTGTTAAAGTTGTTTTACCATGATCTACGTGTCCAATTGTACCAATATTAACATGTGGTTTTGAACGATCAAATTTTTGTTTTGCCATATTAAAATTTCCTCCTTATTAATTACATTATAATTTTATACTAATTAATCTAAAAATTCAAGTATTTTTGATTAATTTGTACCATTTTTTTTGATAATATCTTCAGCAATATTTTTTGGAACTTCTTCATAATGATCAAACACCATTGTAAATGTTCCTCTTCCTTGTGTATTACTTCTTAAACTTGTTGCATACCCAAACATTTCAGCTAAAGGTACCATTGCATCAATAGCTAATGCATTTCCTCTTGATTCTTGACCAAGTGGACGACCACGACGAGAAGTAATATCTCCCATAACTGAACCTAAATATTCATCAGGAACTACTACTTGTACTTTCATAATTGGTTCAAGTAAAACTGGTTTACATTTGTTTCGAGCTTCTTTTAATGCCATTGAAGCAGCTATTTTGTAAGCCATTTCAGATGAGTCAACATCATGATAAGATCCATCAAATAATGTTGCTTTAACATCAATCATCGGATAACCAGCTAAAACACCAGTTTTCATAGCATCTTGTAATCCTTTATCGGTAACAGGAATGTATTCTCTTGGAACTACACCACCTACTACGGCATCGACAAATTCATAACCTTTATCAGGGTTTGGTTCGAATTTAATCCATACATGTCCATATTGTCCACGACCACCTGATTGTTTAATATACTTACCTTCACATTCAGCAGTAGCGGTTAATGTTTCACGATAAGATACTTGTGGTTTACCAATATTAGCTTCTACACCAAACTCTCTTTTCATTCTATCAACGATGATATCCAAGTGTAATTCACCCATACCAGCAATGATTGTTTGACCTGTTTCATGATTTGTACTAGCTCTAAAAGTTGGATCTTCTTCAGCTAATTTCTGTAACGCTATTCCCATTTTATCTTGATCTGCTTTTGATTTTGGTTCAACAGCAAGTTCAATAACAGGTTCTGGGAATTCCATTGATTCTAGGATACAAGGTTTCTTTTCATCACATAAAGTATCACCAGTAGTTGTATCTTTAAGTCCGACTGCTGCAGCAATATCTCCGGCATATACTTCAGATATTTCTGTTCTATTATTAGCATGCATTTGTAGAATACGACCGATTCTTTCTTTTTTATCTTTAGTTGCGTTTAATACATAAGAACCACTTGTTAAATGTCCTGAGTAAACTCTAAAGAATGTTAATTTACCAACGAATGGATCAGTCATAACTTTAAATGCTAAAGCAGAAAATGGTTCAGAATCTGATGGATGTCTTGCAATTTCTTTTCCATCTAAATCTACACCTTTAATAGCTTCAATATCAACTGGACTTGGTAAATAGTCGATAACAGCATCAAGTAATAACTTAACACCTTTATTTCCTAAAGCAGTTCCACATAATACAGGGAAGAATTCAACTGCTAAAGTTCCTTTTCTGATTGCTTTTTTAATTAAGTCAACAGAAATTTCTTCACCTTCTAAATATTTATTCATTAATTCATCATCAAATTCAGCTACTGCTTCAATTAATTCGTTGTGTTTTTCTTCAACTAAATCAACCATATCAGCTGGAATTTCAATTTCTTTAGCATTTTCTTGTTGTTCACCATCATATTGATAGGCTTTTTTTGTAACTAAATCGATAATACCATTAAACTCGTTTTCGGCACCAATTGGCCATTCGATAGGTTTTGCATTAACTCCTAATCTTGAATCAATAGTAGATAAACTATATTCAAAATTAGCCCCCATCTTATCCATTTTGTTACAGAAAATCATTCTTGGCACTTTAAATTCAGTAGCTTGACGCCATACAGTTTCAGTTTGTGGTTCAACACCTGCTTGTGCATCTAATAAAGCAACAGCACCGTCTAATACACGAAGTGAACGAGAAACTTCAACAGTAAAGTCAACATGTCCTGGAGTATCAATGATATTTAATCTATGATTTTTCCAAAAAGCTGTTGTAGCCGCTGAAGTAATTGTAATACCTCTTTCTTGTTCTTGAGCCATCCAGTCCATTTGTGATTCACCATCGTGAGTTTCACCAATTTTATGAATCTTACCTGTATGGAATAAAACACGTTCAGTACAAGTTGTTTTACCTGCATCAATATGGGCCATGATACCAAAATTACGAGTTTTTTCTAGACTATATTCACGAGCCATAAACTATTTCCTTTCTTACCATCTATAATGTGCAAATGCCTTATTAGCTTCTGCCATTCTGTGAGTATCTTCACGTTTTTTAACTGCTGCACCAACACCATTTGATGCATCAATTATTTCATTTGCTAAATTTTCAGCCATTGAATGACCGCCTCTTAATCTAGCATATTGTACTAACCATCTTAATCCTAAAGCTTGACTTCTATCTGGTCTTACTTCAACTGGAACTTGATAGTTAGCTCCACCAACACGACGTGATTTAACTTCTAAAGCTGGTTTAATATTTTCTAAAGCTTTATTTAAAACGTCCATTGGTTCAGAATTTGTTTTTTCTTTAATTATTTCAAAAGAGTCATATAGAATTGTTTGAGCAACTCCTTTTTTGCCATCGACCATTAAACGATTAATTAATTTAGTAACTAATTTTGAATTATATAATGGATCTGGTAATACGTCTCTTTTAACTGCACGTCTTTTACGCATAACTATCTCCTTTCTTATTTTTTAGGTTTTTTACTACCATATTTACTACGTCCTTGACGACGTTTTTCGATTCCAGCCGTATCCATAGTACCACGAATAATGTGATATCTAACGCCGATTAAGTCTTTAACACGACCGCCACGAATTAAAACTACTGAGTGTTCTTGTAAATTATGTCCTTCTCCAGGAATATAAGCAGTTACTTCCATTCCATTAGATAATCTTACACGGGCATATTTACGTAACGCAGAGTTTGGTTTTTTAGGTGCCATCGTCCCAACACGAGTACAAACACCACGTTTTTGAGGTGAATTTTGATTTGTTCTTACTTTATCTTTGCTGTTAAAACCAATATTTAAAACTGGTGATTTACTCTTTCTAGTTTTATTCTTACGATTTTTTCTAACTAATTGATTGATTGTAGGCATTATTATCCTCCTTTCTTTCCACACTTCCAGGTGTTTCATATTTAACTTTAATTTTAGATTTGCATAAGCAAATCCAAATTAAACGCGATACCATAATATCATTTTTATTGTATATTTGTCAAGCTTTTTTTACTTAATATCATAAATTTCGTTATAACCTAAAGTCTGATAGTTGCTACAATTTAAGAAAGCCTCATATGTTATAGTATTATTTTTTAAAATAAATTGTCCATATCCTGTACAAACTTTATTATCTTTAATATCAACTATTTTATCAATTAATTTTTCTTTAATTAATTGATTAATAGTTACTGTTATTTTTTCCCCATCTAAAATATTAGAATAATATTTTGCTTGATACTTTTTAGTCGCTTCTTTAACTGATGTTTCTAATTGTTCATATGTTTTTGTTGGTTGTTCATCATCTTTACTAGGTTCTTTAGATTCTTCATTAGAACTATCGATTGGTTGAAATAAATAACCAAAATTTTTGTTAACTAATGCTGATACTATTACTAGACCTATCATTAACACTAAAATACAAGCTAACAACATTTGTAATCCCCAACCACGATTATTTAATTTGAATCTATTCATTTAAAATAAATTCCTTTCTTGAATATCATCACTAAAACGATATAGTTTAGCTGGGCGGCCCATATAGCCTTCATTAACATCTCCAGTATCAACAACATATCCTAAATTAATTAATTTTTTTCTAAAGTTTCTACGATCAATAGAAATATTTAAAATTTGTTCATATATTTTTTGTAATTCTGGTAAAGTAAAATCGCTTGGAAATAAAATTTTTAAAATATTACTATTAATTATTCTTTTTTTAAAATATTCGATTAATTTGTTAATAATTTTATCATGGTCATAGCCAGTTTTGGGAATTGCATTGATATCAAACCATTCTATTTCAACATCATCACGATCTTGTTTTTTTAATACTAAAGTAATATTATCTATTAATCCGATAAAAGTTGTCGCTACAACTCTTTCTTCTAAATGACGGTTTAAATTACTGAAAGTATAGCACTGTTCAATATACATTGTTGGCAACCCTAATTTATCACAAACAACATCAGTAATGTTATCTTCTAAAGTTTCATTTGTATTTAAAATCTCTCCAGGCAAAATCCAATATCCTTTGTAAGGATCTTTTTTCTTTCTCATCAGTAATATTTTTATTTTGCCTTTATCAATTGTAAAAACACCGATTAGAGTTTCTAACTTCTGATTATAATCTGTATTTATACTACTCATATTTTTCTCCTTTTGTGTTAATAGTACACTCATTTTACCTCAAAATGATTATATTGTCAAATTGATTAATAACTAATTGTCCAAATAATCTTTTAATTTGCGTGAACGTGAAGGATGGCGTAATTTTCTTAAAGCTTTCGCTTCGATTTGTCTTATTCTTTCTCTTGTGACACCAAAATATTGTCCTACTTCTTCTAAAGTTCTCGCTTTGCCATCTTCTAGTCCAAATCTTAAGCGGATAACTTTTTCTTCTCTTTCGGTTAATGTTAACAAAATATCATTGATTTCATCTTTTAACATTTCATTAGTAGCATATTCTTCAGGACTCATATTATGTTCATCTTTAATGAAATCACCTAAATGTGAATCGTCTTCTTCACCAATCGGTGTTTCTAAGCTGACCGGATCTTGGCTAATTTTATATATTTCTCTTATCTTATCAGGCGATGTGTTCATTGCTTTTGCTAGTTCTTCTTCAGTTGGTTCCCTATTTAATTCTAATGTTAATTGTCGTTGAATACGAGCAAGTTTATTAATCGTTTCAACCATATGAACTGGAACACGAATTGTTCTAGCTTGATCAGCAATAGCTCGAGTAATAGCCTGTCTAATCCACCAAGTAGCATAGGTTGAAAACTTATACCCTTTACTAACATCAAATTTTTCAACAGCTTTCATTAAGCCAATATTTCCTTCTTGAATTAAATCTAAAAATAACATTCCACGACCAACATATCTTTTAGCAATACTAACAACTAAACGTAAATTAGCTTCGGCTAAAGTTGCTTTAGCTTCTTCATCATTTTCTAAAATACGATCAGCTAACTCTAATTCTTCTTCGGTCGTTAATAATTTAATTTGTCCTATTTCTTTTAAATACATTCTAACTGGATCATTTATATTTAAATCTTTAGTCAAATTGTTATCATCTAACAATATTTTATCACTTCCGCCATCAGTTTCTTCTTCTGATACAACGGGAATATTATTTTCACTAAAAGCATTATATAAATCATCTAATGAATCAGTATCTAGTTCTAATCCTTTTAAAGCATCGGCTAATTCATCATAGGTAATATATCCTTGTTCTTTCCCTAGTTTAATTAATTCTTCTTTTCTTTGTGCAAAAGTTTTAATTTCATCCAACATTTTTTTCTCCTCTAACTTTCAAATCAATTATTTTTTGAGCGATGGCTATTTTTTTTATTTCATCCGTTTCTTCTAACATTAATTTAGTTAAACGATTAATTTCATCAGTTATATTTTTTTCCTCAATTGCATTTATATAATCAATAATTAAATTATTAGTATACTCTTCTTTCAAATCTAACGATTCGACTTCACCAACCACTTTAATCATATCATCATCTAAATCAGTCATAAAATCAGCTTCGTTTATGTATCCATTATTTTTATAAAAATAATTTATTTCATGAGCCAACAATCGATATTCTTTTGTCGGAAAATAAACTGTGCGATTGTCAAACATTTTAATAACGTCTTCACTTCTTAACATATAATATAATAAACTCATCTCGGCTATTATATATTTATTAGTTTTAACTTTTTTAATAGGTTTTATAATTTCTTTAGTTTCTTTTTTGTTTAATTTGTCTTTTAAAAACTCAATATCTAAGTCGGTTTCCTTAGATATTTTTTTTAAAGTAACTTCTTTTAAAATATCATCATCAATTTTATTTAATTGTTCAATTGCTTCGCTAACATATTTTGCTTTATCAACCGTTTGTGTCATGTTTTTATCATTTTTTAAATAATTGAGTTTAAAGTCCATAACACTAATTGGATTGTTTATTTTATCGAGAAATTTTTCCTTACCATATTTTAAAATATATTCATCAGGATCTAAGTTATCTTCTAAACGAACAACTTTGGGAATTATATTAAAATTTAGTAAAATATCACTACAAGCCATTGTTGCTTTAGCTCCTGCTTTATCGCCATCAAAACAAATAATAACATTACTAGCTAATCTTCTTATAATATTAGCATGTTCTTTTGTAAACGCTGTCCCTAATGTTGCAACAACATTGGTAACACCAACACTATAAGCTCTAATTACATCTAAGAAACCTTCCATAATAATGACCGTATTTTTACTACGACATTCATTTTTAGCTTTAGCATAATTATAAATAAATTCGCCCTTTTTGAACAATACATGTTCTTTACTATTAATATATTTAGGGGCATCACTTTTATAATAAATTCTACCACTATAACCGATTACTTTATTATTTATATCATGTAGCGGAAACATAATTCGATCATAAAAGAAATCGTGAAAGCCATTTTCATCTTTAACTATTAATCCACTATCAATTAAATCTTTTTCTTTAAACTCCTTTTTTTCTAATAAATTTGACAATGCTTTACTATTTTTAATAGCTAAGCCAATTTCAAACTCTTTAATCAAATTATCCGTAATTCCTCTTTGATGAAGATAATCTTTAGCTGGTTTACCTAACTGTGTATTAATGTTATTTAAATAAAATTTTTGACCTATTTCATATATTTTGTATATATCATTATTTTTAAATTCTTTTTTATTAATATCAATATCGACATTTATACCAGCGATATCAGCGACCATTTTAACAGCTTCAATAAAAGAAACGTGTTCATATTCTTTAATAAAAGAAAAAACATTACCTGCAGTATGACAAGAAAAACAAGAAAAAATTTGTTTGTCTGGTGAAACACTTAGCGATGGATCATTATCCTCATGAAAAGGACATACACCAAAATAATTTTTTCCTTTTTTTGTAAGCGGAATATATTTAGATACAATATCAACTATATCAACACTATTTCTTATTTCATTGATTTGTTCTGCTGTTAATGTTTTCATATCTTACCCTCTATTTATTAATATACGACAAAAATCTGCAAATTCCTTTTTTTTGAATAATTTTTTTATTTTTTTTCATATTATTTAATAAGGATGTGGTTTTATGAATTTAAAAACAATTAAATTTATTGGTTTAATTCTTATATTTTTGTTATGTTTTCCGATTCATTTTGCTTATGATTTTATTCCTAATAGCTTTTTTAGTATATTTTTTCCTGTTAATGAAAGTATTTGGGAACATATGAAAATAATTTTTACATCATATGTTTTTTATGGTATTTTCGATTATTTACTTATAAAAAAAAATAAAATTAATTTCAATAATTTTTTATTTCAATTATCCATTGTACCAATTATTGGAATTATTTTATATTTAATTATATTTATTCCTATTTATAATCTTTTGGGAGAAAATTTCATAATAAGCATTAGTTTATTATTTATAATTATTGTAATAGAACAATTAATAAGTTATTATCTATTAAAATATAGAAAAATAAAATACCAAAATATTCTTGGTATTATTATTCTTATAATAACTTATATTGTTTTTGGCTATTTAACTTATTATCCTATTAAAAACTATATCTTCTTTGATATAAAAAATAATAAGTATGGTATTAATATATATATAAACTAAAATATTGTACTAAGACATTAATAAATAATTTCTTCTTGGTTATTTTAATGTATAGATGTATTTTTATATAATTAATTGTTTTGGTTCTTCTGCTACTAATTCAATTGCTTGATCAATAAATTGGTTAATATTATCTTTATATAACAACAATACTTTTTTCATTGTATCTATAACTTCTTGAGGCTCCAAGCCTAAAAAATCTGATATTTGATTTATTGAAAAATATTTGCCATCTACATATCCTAACCTTAAAGAGATAATAATAATTTCTTTAATTGATAAAACATTCATCATTTGACTAAATGTTGATGTTTTTAATAATTTTAATATTTCGTAACAAGTTTCTCTTGTTATGGTGGCATCATTATTTTCTAAAGAAAAATCAATTTCCTGTTCAGAAGTATTTTGAGTTTGTTTATATTCTACTGTTAGTTGAGCTTGTGCGGGTGTAGCTGGCGGTGCTGTATCAATTTTCTCTTGTATAACTTTCCCGTTTAGGTTAAATAGGAGTCTTCTCATTTTGGGGATTAATAAACTATAAAATCTGTATGTTTGTTCTTTACTTAATTTGCCAGGTATTGGATTTTCTAAATCTTTCCCGTATCTTAATGTAATTAATTCTTTTTCTTCTTCTGTTAATTTTAATAACACAGCGTCAACTTGTTCTTTTGTAAAATCTTTAAAACGTTGATATACTGTTTTTAATTTCTTTATTTTTTCTTGTTCCTTCCCTTTTGATATTTGATCATCTCTTAAAAATGTTTTGTTTGAATTTCCTGTTTCTCTATACAATTGTCTAAAATTTTCGATATTTTTTAAGGCTTTATCTGGATTTTGCATTAGAATTGCTAGTGATTCAACATGACTTGATCTCCTAATTTTCATAATAGCTTTTGATTCTATCTGACGTACTCTTTCTCTTGTTACATTAATTTTTTCTCCAACTTCCCTAAGAGTCATAGGATTTCTTCCGTCTAAGCCAAATCTTAACACTAATATTTCAATTTCTCTTTGAGTCAAATTACATTTTTCAAATAAAGTTCTAAGTTGTATATTTATACTACTAGCAATTATAATATCATCCAAATTTTCTTCTGATGCTGGAATAAATTTTTCAAATTCAGTACCTTCATCATTACTAACTAATGCATTGATACTTAATGTATCGCCTTGTAATTTTTGTAATTTTATTACTTCCGAAACGGATATCTTCATTTCATCAGCGATTTCGCTTATTGTTGGTTGTCGATTTAATTTTATTTCTAAATTTATGACAACTTTTTTATAAAATTGAATTTTTTCATATAAGTAAACAGGAACTTTTACATTTCTACTTTTATCAGCTATCGCTCTTGTGATTGTTTGTTTAATCCACCAAGTGGCATATGTTGAAAATCTTGTTTCTCTGTTTAGTTCATATTTATCAACAGCAGCCATTAAACCAATATTGCTTTCTTGAATCAAATCCAACAAAGACAATCCTCTACCTTGATATTTTTTAGCTATACTTACCACTAATTTTAAATTACTTTCAATAAATATTTCTTTTGCATAAGTATCACCTTGCGATATTTGCCAAAGGAGTTTTTTTCTTCTTCTAATGATAATAATGGTATTTTACTTATTTCTTGAAAATACATTTTTACGCTATTTATTAATTTATAACTATCTATATCATTTGTATCTTCTTTTAACTCTTTAGATTCTTTTATTTCGATATTATTTAATAAACAATATGTTTCAATTATTAAAATAATTATGCTATCATCAAATATTTGTTCTAAATTACCAGAAACAATTTGTTTTTGGTTTTTTTTAACAATAGATTCTATAGTTTTTGAAAACAGTATATTTTTTTCGACTATTTGTATTAAAACATCAGGGGTAGGAATATAGTCATAGCCTTGTAGAAACGTACTTAATTTTTTTAAGTTTTTTAAGTTTTCATTATATTCATTACTTATTTTAAAATATTTATTTATATAATTATTTATAATTATTATAGCTGTTTCTGTTTCTAATAATTGCTTTTTTATCTTTTTGAATATTATTGCATTTATTTTATTTTTAATATAATCCATATATGCAACATCACCAGTATAATTTTTTTTGATTTTTTAATTTCTTTTAATATTAAATCATAATAGTTCTCTTTTGTTATTCCAACATAGTCAATCAATTTATAAAGATTATTAACCATTGGCTTAATTATTTCTAATATTTGTTGGGAATTTAATTGTTGTATATTCTTTAAATTTAGTTCCATTTACCACATCCTTTATTTATATAATAACCACTAATCATTCTTTTAATTGTATTATGTAACATCACAACTTTATAAAAATTTTAGTTTAACATTGTTTAAAACAAATAAAAGTTATAATTCATGCATAATACTTTTTAATTTAGCTTTTATTCTTTGTAAAGCATTATCAATCGATTTTTTATCTTTTTCAAGAATTTCAGCAATTTCTTTATAATCAAAATTGTTTTTTCTAAGTTCTAATACTTGTTTTTCTAACGGAGTTAAACGACTATCTAATTTAATAAGTATATCTTTTTGATAATCGTTATTAATTATTTTAACAGCTGGATCATTAGAATTATCTGCTAGGAAGCGATCATAATTAATATCATCATCTTGTTCAATCGAAATTGATTCATTTAATATTTTATTTTTATTAGTTTGAGTACTTTTTACTAAAGAAGAAATTCTTCTTTCAATACATAATTTAGCATAAGTTCCAAAATTAGCATCTTTATCATCTCTATAGCTATTAATGGCACTATTTAATCCTAGCATTCCTTCTTGAATCAAATCATTCATATCAACGCCACCGTTACAATATTTAATCATTTTTTTAGCAATACTAATAATTAAAGGTCGATATTTATATAAAATTATTTCATTCGCATCTTCATTACAACTATGGATATAATCCAATAATTCGTAATCATTAAATTCTTTATAATTCATACTACCTCCTTGCTTCAAATAAAATAATCCCAGCTGCTACCGAAGCGTTTAAACTATTAACAGTTCCTTTCATAGGAATACTGGCAATAAAATCACAAGATTCTTTAACCAAGCGACTCATCCCGTTTCCTTCATTACCAATAATTATAGCAATTTTTCCTTCATAGTCAACGTCTTTATAATCTAAACCTTCCATATCAGTACCAATAATCCAAAAACCTTGTTTTTTTAAATAAGTTATTGTTTGAACTAAATTAGTTACTTGATATAAATTAACCTTATCTAAACATCCGGCACTTGTCTTCATTACTGTACTATTCACTTGAACGCTACGATCTTTTGGCAAAATAATATCTTTTACACCAGCGGCTTCGCATGTTCTAATAATGGCACCTAAATTATGAGGATCTTCTAGATGATCTAAAATAACCACTAAATCTGTATTTATTTCATTTATATCTTTATATTCATAATCTTCTATTTCTAATACTATTCCTTGATGAACACCATCTACCATTTTATCTAATCTATTTTTATCAACATAAATAATAGGAGCATTAATTTTTTTTAATAAATCTTTATCCTTAAAATTATGAATAACGTATGCTTTTTTTATTTTTCTATTTATTTCTTTAGCAACATTCTTACCATACACTCTCATTTTTTACCTCCCAATTAAAATTAATTATTTCTTCGATTCTGTTAATATTATTATTTAGATAAAGATAACCTATTATTGCTTCGAAACCAGTTGCTTGTTTATAAGTAATAATGTCCGTATTTTTAGGATGTGATTTACTCTTGTGATTTCTCGCTCGATAATAAATATTTAATTCTTCTTCTGTTAAAAAATTAGCTTCAATTAATTTATTAATTAAATTACATTGTCCTTTCGCGCTAACATATTTAATAGCTTCTTTTTGTAAATTGTTTACTTTTCCAATTTTTTGATCAATCAAATATTTTCTAATATATACTTCATAAACACTATCACCTAAATAGGCCATAACTAAAACATTTTCCATTATTCCTTTATCTCTTCTATTCTATCAAAAGTAATGTTTTTAAAGTAACCGTTTTTGACATCATTTATTATAACATTAATTACCTTATCATAATCAACTTGGCCACCTTTAATTAAACATCCTCTTGCTTTACCAATTTTTTCTAAGGTTTCTACAATGTCTTTATCTAATTGATTTATTTTATATCGCTCATTTAATTTTTCAGGGTAATATTTATATAAGGTATTTAAAATATGTTCACAAACATTAAATAATGGTAATATTTCTTTCTTAATAGCAGTTAGACTAGCTAAATTTAGAGCAACAGTTTCATCATCTAATTTTGGCCATAATACTCCTGGGGTATCTAATAATTCTAGTTTATCATTAATTCTAATCCAACTAAGTTGTTTAGTCACACCTGGTTTGTTGCCAACGGAAACAGCCTTTTTTCCAACCAAGCGATTAATAAGAGTGCTTTTCCCAACGTTAGGAATACCTATTATTAAAACCCTTGTTCTTTTTTTAAGCATTCCTTTTTGTTCTCTTTTTTGATTAATATTTTCCATTAATTTATTAGTCAATTCAAATAAAAGATTTAAATTGGGATTGTTTTCTAAATTTAGCGGTAAAACAGTGTAATTTTTTTCTTTATAATATTTTATCCATTTGTCTGTTTCTTTTCTGTCACATAAATCATATTTTGTCATGATTAAAATACGTGGCTTATTTTTTATTATATCATCAATATCTTTTATTTTTGAAGAATATGGCATTCTAGCATCGATTACTTCGTAGACTATATCGATTAGGTCTAATTGTTCTTTAACTAATCTTTTTGTTTTAGCCATATGTCCTGGATACCAGTTTATATTTGTCGAATTTTGTCTATTATCCATACTATCACTTCCTTAATTTCTTTGTAATTCTTCTTTCTGTTA
>CALVKL010000002.1 GCA_944332695.1 uncultured Bacilli bacterium | reverse complement strand
TGATATAATAATTGAAATAATTGAAAATAAATCTATAAATGATATTATTTATACGCTAGCTGGTAATAACGATATGATAAAGATTTTAGTTGAAGATTTTTTAAAAATTGCTACAAATAAAGAAATAAAAAAAGAAGGAATAGAATCAATATACAATGATTTGGTATCAGATGCTGTAAAAATAAAATTAAAAGAAGCATAATTATTTTAATAATTGATATGCTTCTTTTATTGTTTTATTGATACTTTTCTTATAAAATGGTTTTAAATGAAGATGAAAATGTTTGACTTCTTGAATATCACCGTTGTTTTGAATTAAAGTTATTCCATCACAATTTAACTTATCTTTAATTTTTTGCATTAATAATTTTGCCGTACTCATTATATGTGCTAATGTATTATCATCGATGTCACTTAAATCTTTGTAATGTTTTTTAGGAATAATTAAAGTATGACCAAAGCTATCAGGGTTAATATCTAAAAAGGCAATTATAATATCATCTTCATATATTTTTGATGAAGGAATTTCACCATTAATAATTTTACAAAAAATACAATCCATATTTTACCACCTGTAATATTATACAATATTTTAAAATAAAAATCTAGATTAACTAGATTTTTTGTGAATATCTGCGAATATTCTATTTTATATTGATTTCTTTTTTTAATTTTTATACAAATTTGTGAAAAATAATAAATAAGTGTATAATATCGTTAATAAATTTATTTTTTAGTGCATGCGTTATAAGGCAAAAATATATTAAAGAATAAAATAATATGGGAGGTGTAAATAAATGAATCGCGAAGATTTTGTATTACTTAATAAAGATATTATTTATTTAGATAATGGAGCTACTACTTTAAAACCTAAAAGTATTAGTGATGCAATTAGTGATTATTATAATAACTATAGTGCAAATACTCATCGCGGGGATTATGATTTAAGTTTAAAAGTTGATTCAAAATATGAACAAACTAGACAATTAGTTAAAAATTTCATTAACGCTAAAAAAACTAAAGAAATTATTTTTACTAGTGGAACAACTGATTCATTAAACAAAATTATTTTTGGTTTTTTTAAATACTATTTAAAAGAAAATGATGAAATTTTAATTACTAAAAGTGAACATGCATCTAATGTTTTGCCATGGTTTGAACTGGCCGCTGAATTAAATTTAAAAATCAATTATATTCCATTAAATAATTTAGAAGTAACTTTAGATAATGTTAAAAAAAGTATTACGAATAAAACTAAAGTTATTAGTATTGCTCATATTACTAATGTAGTAGGAGATATAAGGCCAATCAAAGAAATTATCGAATATGCTCATAATAAAGGTATTTTAGTAGTAATTGATGGAGCTCAAAGTGTTGCACACATGAAAGTAGATGTTCAATACTTGAATATAGATTTTTTAGCTTTTTCAGCTCATAAAATGTTAGGTCCGACGGGAGTAGGAGTTATTTATGGTAAAGAAGAATTATTAAATAATATGAAACCGATTATTTTTGGTGGGGGTATGAATGCTAGTTTCCAATTCGATGGTAAAAGAATTTATAACGATATTCCAACAATATTTGAAGCAGGTACCCCTAATATTGCTGGTGTAATTGGTTTTGGAGAAGCCATTAAATATTTAAATGATATTGGCATGGATAAAATTAATAAATATGAACAAAAATTAAAAAAATATGCAATTTCTAAGTTAAAGACAGTTAATAATATTATTATTTATAATGAAAAAAGTCAAAGTGGGATTATTACTTTTAATATTAAAGATATTTTTGCTCAAGATTTGGCTATCTATTTAAATAAATATAATATTTGTATAAGAGCTGGTAATCATTGCGCGAAAATATTAAATGAAGACTTAGGGATTAAAAACACCTGTCGGATTAGCTTATATTTTTATAATACTAAAGAAGAAATTGATTATTTAGTTAAAGTATTAAATAATCCTAATTTAAAAGAAGAAATAATATAACTTCTTTTTTTATAACTTGTTTTTCTTAATTTATAATGCTATAATTAATCTGGTGAATACAATGAAGAAAGTAGTTATAGTTTTAACTTTATTATTATGTTTAACAGGATGTAATAATCAAAAATATTATAGTAAAAATTTATTTTATATGGATACTGTTATTAATATAAAAATTTACAATAACAATCAAGAAAGAGTTAATCAAGCTTTTGACGAGATCGAAAAAATATATCAAAAATATGAAAAATTAACTAATTTTTATGACGAAAACAGCGAATTATCTAAATTAAATAAGGATGTCAGTACTGAAATTTCTCCTGAATTATTTAATTTAATCAAAATAGGTGCTGATTGGTATGATAAAAGCAATGGCTTACTAAATATAAATATTGGTAATTTAACCAAATTATGGCATGATTTTAGAGAAAATCCTAAAGAATTACCAAATGTTGAAGATATCGAAATAAACAAAATAAATATTGAAAATGATCAAATTAATAATGATAAGGTATCAATTGATTTGGGTTCAATTGCTAAAGGCTATGTTACTGAATTGGCTGGTAATTATTTAGAAGAAAATGATTTAGAATACTATATTATTAATGCCGGTGGGAATGTTAAAACAGGGAAAAGTTTTAAAGGCTTTTATAACATTGGAATTGCTAGTCCAATTAATGAAAATGAAACATTTGAAATTATAAAAGGAGAAAATATTAGTGTTGTGACTAGTGGGGGATATGAAAGATTTTATGAATATGAAGGAGTTTTATACCACCATATAATCGATCCTCATACTAAATATCCAGCTAATTATATGAAAAGTGTGACAGTAATTGGAAAAGATAGTGGAATGTGTGATGCTTTATCAACGATTCTTTTCTTGATGAGTGCTGAAGATGGTAAAGAATTTATTAAAGATTATGATGTTGATGTTATTTGGTTTACAAATGATAATGAAATAATAAAAAGTGACGGTTTTAGATATGAATAAAAATGATATAAAATTAATAATAATTATTTTAATAATAATTATTATCTTATTTTTAATTTACTTTCTAAATACAAATAAAGCTAATATGGCTTATGTATATTATGAAAATGATTTAATTTTAACAATCGATTTAAGTAATGATGAAATATATGAAGTAAATGGGGAAAATGGAATAGTTAAAATAGAGGTTTTAAATAATCAAATAAGAGTAATTGAAGAAAATAGTCCTCGTCATTTGTGTTCAAAACAAGGATTCATTTCTAATTCTGGGCAATCCATTATTTGTTTACCAAATAAAATAATTATTGAATTACCAAATACTGAAATAGATACTGAGGTGAGTTAATGAAAAAATTTACAAGACTTTCAATGTTATTAGCACTATCAGTCGCTTTAAATGTCATTGAAACAAGTTTACCTTTATTAAATGGTTATATTCCTGGGTTAAGATTAGGGCTGGCTAATATTGTTACATTGTTTATTATATATCAATTTAGTTTTAAAGATGCTTTATACATTGGTATTTTACGGGTTTTTTTAGTAGGTATCTTAAGAACAGGTATCTTTAGTACTACTTTCTTTTTTAGCTTAACAGGTGTATTATTAAGTATTATTTCTATGTATTTTGCTAAAAAATATTTAAAATTATCAATTATTGGCGTCAGCGTTATCGGCTCGATAGCTCATAGTACTGGTCAAGTATTGGCGTCAATTTTGATTTTACAAATGAGCTCAATGATTTATTACTTGCCATGGTTATTATTATTTTCAATTCCCACTGGTATTTTGGTTGGATTAATTTGTAAACAATTAGTCAAATTTTACGAACGAAACTTGCTTGTCGAAAATTTTTAATATATAATTTAATTACGATAGGAGGAGATATAATGAAGAAGATATTAGTTTTTGTTTTAATGGCAGTTTTATTAACTGGATGTGGTAGTGATAAATTAAAAGAAGGTACTTTTGAAGGCAGCGCGGTTGATAATTATGGTGGCGCTGAAAATACAGCTACTGCTAAAATAACAATCGATTCAGAAGGAAAAATTACTTCAGTTTATTTAGACACAACTTATACCAAAGACGGAGTAGAAACTACTAAGAAAACATTAGGTGATGCATATGGAATGAAAGGTGTTTCTGCTAACAAAGGAGCTATTGAAGGTGGAGCTGAATGGTATGAACAAGTTGAAGCATTAGAAAAGGCTGTTGTTGAAAATCAAGGCATTGATTTCTTAAATTTAGATGAAGATGGTTATACTGATGCTGTAAGTAGATGTACTATTAAGATTGATGCATTATATAAAGCATTAGAAGACGCTTTAAATAAAGCTAAATAAAGGTTTTAAAAAAACCTTTTTTTCATTTACATTTCACAAATATATTGTATAATAATTATTGAGGTGAAGCTATGACTGTTTTAGTAGTAGATGATGAAGAAAGAATTAGATTGTTAATTAAAGAATATTGTTTAAATGAAAACTATGAAGTTTTAGAAGCAAGTAATGGAAAAAAAGCACTAGAAATAATTAAAAATAATAAAATTGATGTAGTAGTATTAGATATAATGATGCCAGAAATGGACGGTCTAACGGCTTATAAAGAAATAAAAAAATACAATATTCCTACTATTGTTTTATCTGCACGAAATGAAGAATATGATAAATTAGTTGGTTTTGATTTAGGTGTTGATGATTATGTTACTAAGCCTTTTAGTCCAAAAGAATTAATCGCTCGTATTAAAGCAGTAACCAAAAGATTCAACAATTTAGATGATGTATATATTTATCAAGATTTAAAAGTTGATTTTAAAGGTCATGTGGTATATATTGATGATAAAGAACTAAAATTAACACCAAAAGAATATGACTTATTAGTTTATTTTATAAATAATAAAAATATTGCTTTATCAAGAGAAGAATTACTATCAAAAATTTGGGGATATGACTTTTTTGGAGATGATCGAACTGTTGATACTCATATTAAAATGTTAAGAAACAACTTAGGTAATTATCGTAATTTAATTCAAACGGTTCGAGGAATGGGATATAAATTTGAAATCAAGTAAAAACAAATTGAAAAGACATATTTGGGCTTATTTAATCTTATTTACAATATCAATTATTTTGTTTCTGTGGTTTTTTCAAGTAGTATTTATAAACACTTATTATGAATATAGCAAAACCAATCAGATAAAAAATATTACGAATGAAATATTAAAAAATTATAACACTGATATTGAATACTTAGATAAATTATCAATTGAAGAAAATATATGTATCGAAGTTGTGAAAAATAGAATGACTATTTATAGCTCTAATGATTCTATTCGTGGATGTCTTAACAATAATAAATACAAAAGTGATTTTTATAATAGTAATTTAAGCGAGCAAACATATAAATTAATTCATCCTTTGATTGACACTAAAGCTTTAATTTATGCCAAAAGATATAGTGATGATATTGTTATTTTCGTCAACGCTTCTTTAGAACCACTTAATAATACTATTAGTATATTATCTAATCAATTAATTATTGTCTCAATTATTGTTATTCTTTTATCACTTATTATTGGTTATTTTATATCAAAAAGAATTAGCAAACCAATTGAAAAAATGAATGAAAAAGCCAAGAAACTTGCTAATGGTAACTACGATTTTTCATTTGATAATAATTCAAACATTTATGAAATAGATGAGTTAGCTAACACATTAAATTACGCAAAAAAAGAATTAGAAGCAACTGATGAATTAAGAAGAGATTTATTAGCTAACATTTCTCATGATTTAAAAACACCACTTACCATGATTAAAGGTTATGCTGAAATGATAAGAGACTTAAATTATGATAACATTGAAAAGAGAAATGCCAATTTAAATGTTATTATTGAAGAATCAGAACGATTGAATATTTTGGTAAACGATTTATTAACGTTATCAAAAATTCAAGCTAATAAAGATATTTTAAATAAAGAAGACTTTGACTTAGTAGAATTGATTAACAATATCATTAAAAGATATAGTATTTATAAAGATACAGAAGGTTATATATTTGAGGTAAATACTCCTAATAAAGTTGTAATTAATGCTGATAAAAAGAAAATAGAACAAGTTATCTATAATTTAATTAATAATGCTATTAATTATACAGGAAAAGATAACAGGGTAATAATTAATGTTTTAGTTAATAAAAAAGTTAGAGTTGAAATTAAAGATACAGGCAGAGGCATAAAAAAAGAAGAATTGACGCATATTTGGGATAAATATTATCATTCTAAGAAAAAACATAAACGTAATGTTATTGGAACGGGTATTGGATTATCGATTGTTAAGACAGTTTTAGAAAGTCATAATTTTAAATATGGAGTTGAAAGTAAAATAAATAAAGGAACGACATTTTATTTTGAAATATAGTTCCTTTTTTCTTGATGTCTTTTGAACTTTAACAACATTATCATGAATTGATTATATAAATACTAATAAAACAATTGACAAATAAATAAATATGTGATAATATTTATTTAAACACAAAAAGGTGTTTTTATTTTGAAAAAATTTCATACAATTAAGAGGTGAATTATGAATAAAAAAGATGAAAAAAATACTAAAAAATCAAAAACAACCAAAAAGGAAAAATTAAAAAAAGTTAAAAACACAAAAAAAGTAAAAAAGGAATCATTTTTTAAAGAAGTTAAAAACGAAATGAGTAAAGTTCGTTGGCCTTTAAAAAAAGAAATGATTAAATATTCTATTGCAACATTATCTTTTATTATTTTCTTTGCTTTATTCTTTACTTTAGGTGATTTAATTATTGCTGGAATTAAAATGTTGGTGAGATAATGGAAAAAGAATGGTACGTAGTAAACACTTATTCAGGACATGAAAGTAAAGTTAAAGAAAAATTAGAGATGCGTGCTTCTAGTATGGGACTAGAAGATTACATCTTTAGAGTGGTAGTGCCTGAACAAACAGAAGTTGAATATAAAGATGGAGTCAAAAAAGAAAAAGTAAAAAAAATGTTTCCAGGATATATATTAGTTGAAATGATTATGACAGATGAAGCATGGTTTGTTGTAAGAAACACGCCAGGGGTAACTGGCTTTATTGGAAGTAGTGGTAAAGGGGCTAAACCGTTTCCACTAACTCCCGCAGAAGTAGATAAAATATTAGGATCAATGGGTATGAGCAGATTAGATATTGCTAATGAATTACAAATTGGCGATAAAGTTAAAGTAATTGATGGACCATTTACTAATATGTATGGTAAAGTTGCAAGTATTAATTTTGAAAAACAACAATTAGAAGTAACATTAGACTTGTTTGGTCAAGAAACAAATGTTGAGTTGGAATTAACTCAAATTTCTAAAGCATAAAATATTTACAAATATAAAAAATTATGGTATTATTAAAAAGCTATATATTTTTTATATAGATGTGGGAGATTGATTTGTTAGCGGATAATCATTATAACCACAACGCGAAAAAAGAAAGGAGAGTGTTTTTCGTGGCAAAACAAATAGCAAGTAAAGTAAAATTACAAATTCAAGCAGGTAAAGCGACACCAGCGCCACCAGTTGGTACTGTTTTAGGTCCAAAAGGAATTAACCTACAAGAATTTTGTACAAAATATAACGATGCAACCAAAGATAAAATGGGAGATGTATTACCAGTTGAAATTACTATATATGATGATAGAAGTTTCGATTTCGTAGTTAAAACCCCACCAGCTGCTTTCTTGATTAAAAAAGCTGCTAAAGTAAAAGCAGGTTCAGCTAAAGGCAAAAATGAAATAGTTGGATCATTAACTAAAGATCAAGTTAAAGAAATTGCTGAAACAAAATTACCAGATTTAAATGCTAATACTTTGGAAGACGCAATGAAAATTGTTGAAGGTACAGCTTTAAATATGGGAATTGAAGTAAAATAATAAAGCATAATTTTTCTTAGAAAAATTGCTTTGAAAATTCACGCTGACATTTAACTACCATTGTTTTTCAATTAATTCCAACAAAAAAACATTGGTAGTATATTACAATCTTTTACTAGCTTTTTATTACCAAATCATAACTAATCAAAGACTTGGTTTGTTAAAAGTAATTTTGATTGTAATTGGTGTTGTTCTGTTAGTAATAACAGTAATTTATTTGTCATCATGGATAGTTTATACTCTCATAGATTAATTCTATGTGGGAGGAAAAATCCGCTAGACCACATAAGGAGGTAAAAATGAAGAAAGGTAAAAAATATGTTGAGGCTGCCAAGTTAGTAGAAAAAAATAGATTATATACTAAAGAAGAAGCAATTGATTTAGTAAAAAAGACATCAACAACTAAATTTGATGCTTCAGTTGAATTAGCTATGAATTTAAATTTAGATACTAAAAAAGCTGATCAACAATTAAGAGGTACTATTTGTTTACCAAATGGTACAGGTAAAACTAAAAAGATTTTAGTTATCACTAAAGGTCCAAAAGCTACTGAAGCAAAAGAAGCAGGAGCTGATTATGTAGGAGATACTGATTATTTAGAAAAAATCGAAAAAGAAAATTGGTTTGATTTTGATGTTTTAATCGCAACTCCGGATATGATGCCAGCTCTAGGTAAATTAGGTAAGGTTTTAGGGCCAAAAGGTTTAATGCCTAATCCTAAGACCGGAACAGTAACTATGGATGTGGCTAAAGCTGTTAACGAAGTAAAACAAGGAAGAATCGAATATCGTACTGACTCATTCGGTAATGTTCACGTTATAATTGGTAAAGTAAGTTTTGATTCTAAACAATTACTTGAAAATTTAAATGCCTTTGTCTCATTGATTTTAAAAACTAAACCAACTGCTGTAAAAGGTACATATGTTAAAAACATAAGTATTGCTACAACAATGGGTCCTGGTATTAAAATTGATACAAATAGTTTTGACAAGTAATAAATAATATGATATAATTAGTTTGTTGTGTGAAGTACCGTAGACAGTAGGTGTCTAGTAGACTTAAATTCCTACCGAGGACTTAGAAAAAAGTTTTTTTAAGTGCTCTATTGGTATAGAGCATTTTTTATACGGTATTGATAAAAGGAGGTGCAAGATGGCAAATCAAAAGATTATTGCAAAAAAACAAGAAACAGTAAAAGAAATAGTTGATAAAATTAAAGAATCTGCTTCTGTTGTTTTATTTGAATATCATGGTTTAACAGTTAATGAAACAGTTGAATTAAGAAGAAAATTAAAAGAATCAGGTTCTAGTTACAAAGTATATAAAAATACTTTGGTAAAAAGAGCAATGGATAGTTTAAATATCGATATGGATAGTGAATTAAACGGTCCTAAAGCAATTGCGTTTGGTACTGATGCGGTTGAACCAATCAAAGCATTGAGCGAATTTGCTAAAAACCATCCAGCATTAGTTATGAAAATAGGATATGTTGATGGAACTATCGCTGATAGTGCTATGTTGAAACAATTAGCAAGTATTCCATCAAGAGAAGGATTACTTACTATGTTAGCATCTGGTTTAATGGGTGTTGTAAAAGATTTATCAATTTGCTTAGATTTATATAGCAAAGATTTAGAAAAATAGAAAGGAATGATTATAAATGGCAAAATTTACAAAAGAAGAATTTATTAGCGGATTAAAAGAAATGACAATTCTTGAAGTTAAAGAATTAGTAGATGCAATGAAGGAGGAATTTGGTGTAGATCCATCTGCTGTAGCTGTTGCTGCTGCACCTGTAGCACAAGCTAGCGAAGAAGGACCTTCAACTGTTACTTTAACATTAACTGCTGCTGGACCTAATAAAATTGCTGTTATCAAATTAGTACGTGATATCACTGGTTTAGGATTAAAAGAAGCTAAGGATTTAGCTGATAACGGTGGAGCTGTTAAAGAAAACATTGCTGTAGAAGAAGCTAATGAATTAAAAGCTAAGTTTGAAGAAGCTGGCGCAACTGTTGAATTAAAATAATTAATATTTAGCCTTAAGCCTGTACTAAATTTAGTATGGGCTTAAAGCATTTAGAAAGGAAGAGTTATATGAGTTATTATTTTACTAATGATAATACTTTAACAAGTAAAGTAAAAAAAATAAATGTAATCATAAACAATCTTCCTTTTTCTTTTTATACCGATAATGGTGTCTTTTCTAAAAAAGGATTAGATTTTGGTACAAGAACCTTGTTAGAAAACTTACTAGAAATAAAGGGAAATGTTTTAGATATTGGCTGTGGTTATGGACCAATTGGTATTTATATAGCTAAAAAATATAAAGTATCAGTTGATATGATTGACATTAACAAAAGAAGTTTAGAACTAGCTAGTAAAAATGCCGACTTAAATAATGTGATAGTTAATATATTTGAAAGTAATTTATATAGCAATATAAATAAAAAGTATGATTACATAATTACCAATCCGCCAATTAGAGTCGGGAAAAAAATACTGTATCAATTATTATTTGAAGCAAAGAAAAATTTAAATAAAAATGGCGAATTATGGTTAGTAGTAAATAAGGATCAGGGGGCTAAAAGTATTTTGAAAGACTTATCCTTAGAGTACGAAACTAGTATTATTACAAAAAACAAAGGTTTTTTTATAATTCGCGCAATAAAACAATTGACAGATTGACTGTAATTTGTTAAAATTATAAATTGGTGACATGTACGTTGCAATTATAGTATATAGGGGTGAAAGAGTGGCATATACAAACAAAAAATGTGGCGATTATCGTGAAAGAAGAAATTATGCAAAAACAAAAAATGCAATAGAACTTTCTAATTTGTTAGAAATTCAAAAAAAATCTTATAATTGGTTTATGACTGAAGGCATCAAAGAAGTATTTGATGATATTTTTCCTGTAGAAAGTTTTACAGGTAATTTGTCGTTAGAGTTTGGACAATTCAGTTTTGACCAACCAAAATATTCAATTAAAGGTTGTAAAGAAAGATATGCAACCTATGCCGCACCTTTAAAAGTTGAAGCAAGACTTTTCAATGGTGAAACTGGTGAAGTAAAAGAACAAGAAATATTCTTAGGTGATATGCCAATAATGACGGAAACAGGAACATTTATTATTAACGGTGCAGAAAGAGTTATCGTATCACAATTAGTTCGTTCTCCTAGTTGTTATTATGGCAAAGAAGTAGATAAGAAAAATGGGCGTGTTACTATTACTAGTCAAATTATTCCAACGCGTGGAACTTGGTTGGAATATGAAATTGATTCAAGAGATGTTATTTATGTTCGAATTGATCGAACTAGAAAAGTTCCTATTACAACATTACTACGAGCAATCGGCTTAAATAGTGATGAAGATATCATTGATTTATTTGGTGAAAATGAATTATTGATGAAAACAATCGAAAAAGATACAAATAAAAATACCGACGAAGCTTTAATTGATATTCATTCTAAATTAAGACCAGGTGAACCATCAACTTTAGATAGTGCAAAAAATCAATTAATCACTAGATTTTTTGATGCATTTAGATATGATTTAGCCAAAGTTGGACGTTATAAATATAATAAAAAATTAAATGTTTTAGATCGACTATTAGGATGCAAATTAGCAGAAGATATTACGTTTAATGATGAAATAATTGCTCATAATGGCGAAGTTGTAACTAAAGATTTATTAGAAAAATTAACGCCTATCTTTGATAGTGGTTATGGAGTTAAAGAAGTTTTAATTAATGAAGAATTAGATAGTTATAACAAGGTTCAAGTTGTTAAAGTATATAGTAATGTTATTAAAGATAAAGTGGTTAATATTATCGGTAATGACCAAAAAATAAATGAAAAAAGATTAACAATTTCAGATATTTATGCATCAGTTTCGTACTATTTAAATTTATTTGATGGAATCGGTTCATTTGATGAGATTGATCATTTATCTAATCGTCGAGTAAGACAAGTTGGCGAATTATTACAAAATCAATTTAGAATTGGAGTATCGAGAATTGAAAGAGTAATAAGAGATCGTATGAGTACACAAGAAATAGCTGAGGTAACTCCTAAGAGTTTAATTAATATTAGACCACTTACAGCAGCTATTAAAGAATTCTTTGGATCAAGTCAATTATCACAATTTATGGATCAAACTAATCCAATTGCTGAATTAGCTAATAAAAGACGTTTATCTAGTTTGGGGCCAGGAGGCTTATCAAGAGATCGCGCTGGTATGGATGTTCGTGACGTTAATCCATCACATTATGGTAGATTATGTCCAATTGAATCACCAGAAGGACCTAATATCGGTCTTATTACAGCTTTAGCTAGTTATGCTAAAGTCAACGAATATGGTTTCATTATGACTCCGTATCGTAAAATTGAAAATGGCAAATTAACTGATAAAGTTATTTACATGACAGCTGATGAGGAATTAGACTATTATATTTCTCAAGCAACTGTAAACTTAGATGAAAATAATTGCTTTGTTGATTCAAAAGTTCCAGTTAGATATCATGGCGATAATATTATCATTGAATCTAATAAAGTTGATTATATGGACGTATCTCCACAACAAGTTATTTCTATTACTACTCAAGGAATTCCATTTTTGGAACATGATGATGGTAAAAGAGCTCTAATGGGTTCAAATATGCAACGTCAAGCAATACCATTATTAAAAACAGAAGCACCATTAGTTGGAACAGGTATTGAAGCAATTGCAGCTCGTGATGGTGGTTCAGTTGTTATCGCATTAGCTGATGGTGTTGTTGAATATGTTGACGGAAGAAAAATAGTTATCAAAACAAAAGGAAATAAAGATACTTATTATTTAAATGGTTATGAAAGAAGTAATAATGGAACTTGTTATCATCAAGTACCGATTGTTAGAGTTGGCGATATAGTTAAAAAAGACCAAGTTATAGCTGATGGTCCTTCTTCTGACATGGGAGAAATGGCTTTAGGTAAAAATGTTACTGTTGCTTTCATGAACTTTAATGGATATAACTATGAAGATGCTGTTATTTTAAACGAAAGATTAGTCGCTGATGATGTCTATACGTCTATTCATATTGAAGATTATCAAATAGAATGTCGCGACACTAAATTAGGTCCAGAAGAATTTACGAGAGATATTCCAAATGTTGGCGAAGATGCAAGAAAAAATTTGGATGAAAATGGGATTGTTAGAATAGGTACAGAAGTAAAAGATGATGATATTCTAGTTGGTAAAGTAACGCCAAAAGGAATGGCAGAATTAACTAGTGAAGAAAAACTACTACATGCTATTTTTGGTGAAAAGACAAGAGAAGTAAGAGATACATCTTTAAGAGTCCCACACGGTGGAGAAGGTATTGTTCATGATGTTAAAATATTTACTAAAGAGGATTCTGATGAATTACCTGCTGGTGTATCTAAAATAGTTCGTGTTTATATCGCTCAAAAACGTAAAATTTCTATTGGTGATAAAATGGCTGGTCGTCATGGTAATAAAGGTGTTATTTCATTAATTTTACCAAAAGAAGATATGCCATATATGGCTGATGGTACACCAATTGATATTTTACTTAATCCATTAGGTGTTCCATCTCGTATGAATATAGGACAAATTTTAGAGATGCACTTAGGAGCGGCTGCTAAAAAATTAAATATTCGTGTTATGACACCAGCTTTTGATGGTGCTACTAGAAGTGAAATTATTGATGCATTAAAAGAAGCGGGCTTAGATGAAGATGGTAAAATGGTTTTATATGATGGTAGAACTGGTGAACCATTTGATAATAGAATTTCAGTTGGCGTTATGTATATGATTAAACTTCACCACATGGTTGATGATAAATTACATGCTAGATCAACAGGACCTTATTCATTAGTAACGCAACAACCATTAGGTGGTAAAGCTCAATTTGGTGGCCAAAGATTTGGTGAAATGGAAGTTTGGGCATTATATGCTTATGGTGCTGCGCATGTGTTACAAGAAATGATGACTATCAAATCTGATGACGTTGTTGGTCGTGTTAAAGTATACGAAGCTTTAGTCAAAGGAAAACCACTACCACCAAGTAGTGTTCCAGAAAGCTTTAGGGTATTAATTAAAGAATTCCAAGCCTTAGGTTTAGATATTAGCGTTTTATCTGAAAATGGTAAATTAATCGATATGAAAGAAATCGAAGCAATGGATCAAGAAGGCTTTGTTAACGTTGAAGAATTTGAAAATAGTATCGAACCAATTGATCTAGCTAATGAAGAAATTAATGAAGAAGTTAATGAAGAATCTTTTGAAGAAGATTTAGAAGACGAGCTTGATGACCTTGAAGAACCAGAAAATTTTGATGAAGTTTTAAAAGATATAGATAAGGAGGCTATGTAATGAATATTAATGAATTTGAAGGATTAAAAATTTCAATAGCATCTCCAGAAAAAATTCGTTCTTGGTCTTATGGCGAAGTAAAAAAAGCAGAGACTATTAATTACCGAACTTTAAAACCAGAACGAGATGGACTATTTTGTGAAAAAATATTTGGCCCAACTAAGGATTTTGAATGTTCATGTGGTAAATATAAACGCTTAAGATACAAAAATATTGTTTGTGATCGTTGTGGAGTTGAAGTAACTCGTAGTAAAGTAAGACGTGAAAGAATGGGTCATATTGAGTTAGCAACTCCTTGCTCTCACATTTGGTTTTTTAAAGGCGTTCCATCTAGAATTGGCTTAGTTCTTGATATGTCTCCACGTGATTTGGAAGAAGTATTATATTTTGTTAGCTACGTTGTTTTAGATCCAGGAAGTGCACCATTAGAGAAAAAACAAACTATTTCTGATAAAGAATATCGTAGTTATTATGAAAAATATGGTAATTCCTTTAGAGTAGGTATGGGTGCTGAAGCAATTAAAGAATTACTTGAACAAGTTAATTTAGAAGAAGAAGTTAATTCAATTAAAGAAGAAATTGAAAGTATTAAAGATGCAACTAATCAAAAAAGAATTAGATTAATTAAAAGATTAGATGTTTTAAATGCCTTCCTAGAATCAGGTAATCGTCCTGAATGGATGATTTTAGAAGCTTTACCTGTTATTCCACCTGAACTAAGACCAATGATTCAATTAGATGGTGGTAGATTTGCTACTTCTGACTTAAATGATTTATATCGAAGAGTAATTAATCGTAATAATCGTTTGAAAAAATTATTAGAACTAGGTGCTCCTTCAATTATTATTCAAAACGAAAAAAGAATGCTTCAAGAAGCGGTTGATGCTTTATTTGATAATGGAAGACGTGGTAGAAACATAACTGGAGCTGGTAATCGTCCTTTGAAATCTTTATCTAGTATGTTAAAAGGTAAACAAGGAAGATTTAGACAAAATTTATTAGGTAAACGTGTAGATTATTCGGGTCGTTCTGTTATTGTTGTAGGACCATCACTTAAAATGTATGAGTGTGGTATTCCTAAGGAAATGGCTTTAGAATTATTTAAACCTCATGTTATTAATGGTTTAGTTTCTAAAGAAATCGCTTCTAATATTAAAGCCGCTAAAAAGATGATTGAAAATCAAGATGAAAGAGTTTGGGACATTGTTGAAGAAAAAATACAAGAACATCCTGTTTTATTAAACCGTGCTCCAACTTTGCATAGATTAGGTATTCAAGCCTTCCAACCTAAATTAATTGAAGGTAGAAGTATTAGACTTCATCCATTAGTTTGTACAGCGTTTAATGCAGACTTTGATGGTGATCAAATGGCAGTTCACGTTCCTATTTCTTCTGAAGCCCAAGCTGAAGCAAGAATATTAATGTTAGGTGCAAATAATATTTTGTCACCTAAGGATGGACAACCTATTGTAACGCCAGGTCAAGATATGATTTTAGGTAATTATTACATTACTATCGAAAAAGCTAATTTAAAAGGTGAAGGTAGGGTATTTAAAAATGATAATGAAGCATTAATGGCATACGAAAGAAGAGAAATAACTTTACATACTCGTATCGCTATTCCAGCTAAATCATTCAAACACAAAATTTTCCCTGATAAATATTTAAATAAATACTTAGTTACTACTCCAGGGAAATTATTATTTAACGAAATCTTCCCTGACAGTTTTCAATATATTAATGATGGTAGTGAAGAAAATATTGAAAAAATAACACCAAGTAAATACTTCATTGACTATGGAAAAAATATCAAAGAAGAAATCGCTAAAATGGAATTAGTTAAACCTTTTGGTAAAAAAGTATTAACTAAATTAATTGCGCAGATTTATAAAAGATATCAAACGACTGAAACTTCAGTTATGCTTGATAAAATGAAAGATTTAGGATTTAAATATTCAACTTTATCAGGTATTTCAATAGGTATCGGAGATATTATCGAATCTAAAACTAAACCAGAAGTTTTAGCTGAAGCTAATGCTAAAGTAGATATGATCAACAAACAATTTAAACGAGGTTTAATAACTGATAAAGAACGTTATGATAATGTTGTCGATGCATGGAATCAAGCCAAAAATAAAATTGCTGCCGAATTAGAAGGATTTATTAAAACTCATAGAGAAAATTCTATTTCAATGATGATTGATTCAGGTGCTCGTGGTAATATGAGTAACTATAACCAAATGGCTGGTATGCGTGGATTAATGATGAAACCAACTGGTGAAGCTGTTGAAATACCAATTACATCATCGTTTACAGAAGGCGCTAACGTAACAGAATTCTTCTTAGCTACTCACGGTGCTCGTAAAGGTGCTGTTGATACCGCTTTAAAAACGGCTGATGCTGGTTATTTAACAAGAAGGTTAGTTGATGTATCACAAGATATGATCGTTAAAGAAGAAGATTGTAAAACTAGTGAAGGTGTTATTGTTGAAGCGTTTATTGATGATAAGAATAATACTGTTGTCGAAAGTTTAAGAGATCGTATTGTTGGGCGTTATACTAGTAAAAGAGTTATTCATCCAGAAACAAAAGATATTATTGCTGAAAAAAATACTTATATTACTGAACAATTAGCCGATAAAATTATTAAAGCAGGTATAACTAAAGTACCTATTAGAACAGTTTTAACTTGTAAAACAGAACATGGAGTATGTTGTAAATGTTATGGCCGTAATTTAGCTACTGGTTCAATTGTTGAAGTAGGAGAAGCTGTAGGTATTATGGCAGCCCAATCTATCGGTGAACCTGGTACCCAATTAACAATGCGTACAATTAACTCTGGT
Source organism: uncultured Bacilli bacterium (assembly GCA_944332695.1). Lineage (GTDB taxonomy): Bacteria > Bacillota_I > Bacilli_A > RF39 > UBA660 > Faecisoma. Next base: position 32,167 of record CALVKL010000002.1, on the reverse strand, counting down.
GGCGTTGCTGGTGATGATATCACTCAAGGTTTACCACGTGTTCAAGAATTGTTTGAAGCTCGTAATCCAAAAGGAAAAGCAACAATTTCTGAAATCAATGGTAAAGTTACTAAAATTGAAGAAGAAAATGGTAAATTTGAAATTACGATTGCTAATGATGCTGAAACTAAAGTTCATACAACTAATTATGGAGCTAAATTAAATGTTAGTTTAAATCAAGAAGTTGAGGCTGGTGATAAGTTAACTTTGGGTGCTATTAATCCAAAAGAATTATTAGTAGTAACTGATCCTATTACAGTACAACAATATATTTTATTAGAAATTCAAAAAGTATACCAATCACAAGGTGTTAGCATTTCTGATAAACACGTTGAAATTATTGCAAAAAGAATGATTTCTAAAATTAAAATAATTAATTCTGGTGATTCATTATATTTACCAGGTACAATGGTTAATATCAATCATTTTGCTGACGTTAATAAACAACTTATTTTGGAAGGTAAAACTCCGGCTTTAGGTCGTCCTGTATTATTAGGTATAACTAAAGCAAGTTTAGAAACTGATTCGTTCTTATCGGCTGCTTCTTTCCAAGAAACTACTAGAATATTAACTGATGCAGCTATACATGGCCGAGTAGATGAATTAAACGGTTTAAAAGAAAATGTTATTATCGGTAAATTAATTCCAGCAGGAACTGGTGCTAAAAAGTATCGTAAAGCCGAGTATGATTTAGAAATACCATATTCAAATGATGAACCACTAGAAGCTTTAGAACAAGAATTAATGGATTAACTCCATTAATTTTTTTTATAAAAAAAACTAAAGATCAACTTTAGCTTTGGGGTATTATCAATTTTCTAGTTAAAAAACGCAAAAACATCATTAACAATATTAAACTACCTAAAACAATAAATAGCAAAGTAGAAATAGTTATTCCACATACTGCCATAGCAAAACCTCGCATATTTATCCCTCATTTCTTTTATAAGTATACCATATTACTAAAATATTGACAAGATTTTAAAATATGTTAAAATATATTTATATTATTTGTTTGCAAGAGTACATATAATGATTTAATTAGAGAGCTGATGGTTGGTGAAAATCAGTTAATAGTTATATAGAAGACAGTAAACGTTAAATAAACGGGTGATCACGTTAACGATTAAAGTGCATAGATTCTATGAAATAAGGTGGTACCGCGATATATTCGTCCTTATGTTTATAGAATTTTTTTAATTTAAGGAGGTTATTTATGAAAAAAAACAATACAGATTTTAATATTAAAAATATTAATGAAGTTGTAACATTATATGGTTGGGTTGCCAAAAAAAGAAATTTAGGTGGATTAATTTTTATTGATTTAAGAGATCGTAGTGGGATTATTCAATTAGTTGTTAATCCCGACAATAAATATTATAATTTAGCTGAAAGTTTAAAAAGCGAATATGTTATTAAAGTAATTGGGAAAATAAAAGAAAGAGAAAATAAAAATTTCAATATTGAAACCGGTGAAATTGAAGTTATGATTGACTATTTAAAAATATTAAATACTAGTATTGAAATTCCTTTTTCTCTAACCGATACAAATGCTTTAGAAGATACAAGACTTAAATATCGTTATTTAGATTTAAGAAGAAAAGAAATACAAAGTAAACTAATTACAAGGCATAAAATTGCTTTTGCAATAAGAGAATATTTAAATTGTTTGGGTTTTTTGGAAATAGAAACGCCTATCTTATGTAAAAGTACGCCAGAAGGTGCTCGCGATTACTTGGTGCCCTCACGAATATTTAATGGTAAATTTTATGCTTTACCTCAATCACCACAAATATTTAAACAACTATTAATGATTGGTGGAATGGAAAAATACTTTCAAATTGCCAAATGTTTCCGCGATGAGGATTTAAGAGCTGATCGACAACCAGAATTCACACAAGTTGATATCGAAATGAGTTTCGTAGATGAAGATGATGTGATAAATGTAACAGAAGGATTAATTGCCTATGTTTTTAAAGAAATTAAGAATATTGACATCAAATTACCATTAAAAAGAATGAAATATGATGATGCGATTAATTTATATGGTTCTGATAAACCCGATTTAAGATTTGATATGAAAATAAATGACATAACAGATATTTTTAAAAATACTGAATTTACCATTTTTAAAGACACTATTGATAATAATGGTATTATTAATTGTTTGGTAGTTAAAAATAGTGCTAATATTTTTTCGAGAAAAGATTTAGATAAATTAACAGATTTTGTTAAAAATTATAAAGCTAAAGGTTTAGCTTATTTGAAAATAGATACTGAAATAACTGGCAGTATAGCTAAAGTGATTAGTCAATCAGAATTAGATAATTTAAAAACAAAATTAAATTTAGAAAATAATGATTTAGTTTTAATTATTTCAGATAAGAAAAGTATTACTAAACAAGCTTTAGGAGCTTTAAGATTAAAATTAGGAAAACAATTAAATTTAATTAGTAGTAATTACGAATTATTATGGGTAGTTGATTTTCCATCTTTTGAATATAGTGAAGAAGAAAAACGATATGTAGCCGCTCATCATCCCTTTACTGCACCTAAAGATAGTGATATTGATAAATTATTAGTAGATAAGGCTAATTGTTATTCAAAAGCTTATGATATTATAATTAATGGTTATGAAGCTGGTGGTGGTTCTATTAGAATTCATGATCAAGAAATTCAAAAGAAAATGTTTGAAGCATTAGAATTAACTGATGAACAAATAAACGAAAAATTTGGTTTCTTTGTTGACGCTTTAAAATATGGTACTCCACCACATGGTGGTTTAGCTTTAGGATTAGATCGTTTAACTATGTTATTAACCGATACTGATAATATTCGAGATGTTATAGCATTCCCTAAAACAGCTAGCGCTAATGATTTAATGAGTGAATGCCCTAATTTAGTTGATGAAAGTCAATTAAAAGAATTAGGTATAAGTATTAAATAAGGGGATTATATGTTAAAAGTAAACAATTTGAGTTTAAGATTTAATACTAAAACATTATTTGAAAATGTTAATTTAGAGTTTAATGGGAATAATTGTTATGGAATAATCGGTGCTAATGGTGCTGGCAAATCTACTTTTTTAAAAATATTATCAGGAAATATCGAATCAACAACAGGTGAAGTAGTAATTGGGAAAAACGAACGAATTTCTGTCTTAAAACAAAACCATAATGAATATAATAATTATACTGTCCTTGATACTGTTATTATGGGTAATAACAAATTATATGAAATTATGATCCAAAAAAATAATTTGTATATGAAAGAAAATTTTACTAATGAAGATGGTATCCAAGCGGCTATCTTAGAAGAAGAGTTTGCTTCTTTAAATGGTTGGGAAGCCGAAAGTGAAGCTGCCATTTTACTTAGTAATCTAGGAATTAATAATAATAAGCATAATCTATTAATGAAAGAATTAAAAGATAGTGAGAAAGTAAAAGTTTTATTAGCTAGTGCTTTGTTTGGTCAACCTGATATATTGTTATTAGATGAACCAACCAATGGTTTAGATAGTAAAAGTATTTTATGGTTAGAAGAATTTTTAATTAATTTTAAAAATACAGTATTAGTAGTATCGCATGATCGTCATTTTTTGAATAAAGTATGTACTCATATGTTAGATATTGATTATAATAAAATCACTTTATTTGTTGGTAATTACGATTTCTGGTATCAATCTAGCCAATTAATTCAAAAGCAAATGAAAGAAGCTAATAAAAAGAAAGAAGAAAAAATTAAAGAATTAGAAGAATTTATAAGAAGATTTCAAGCTAATGCCTCAAAATCAAAACAAGCAACATCAAGGAAAAAATCATTAGAAAAAATAGTTTTAGATGAGATTAAACCTTCAACACGGAAATATCCTTATATTAATTTTGAATTTGATAAAAATGTTGGTAAAGAGGTAATTACTTTAGAAAAAATTAATTATAGTATAGATGGTAAAAACATCTTAAAAGACTTTAATTTAACTATTCGCCCAAATGATAAAATAGCTTTAATAGGTACTAATGAATTAGCTAAAACCGTTTTATTAGATATAATTTCTGGTAATATTGAACCTTATAGCGGTACTATAAAAATTGGTAGTAATATAAAAATCAGTTATTTTAAAAAGAATCATGATGAATATTTTGATGATTCAACAATGATTGAATGGCTAAAACAATATAGCGATAATAAAGATGATAGTTATATTAGAGGATTTTTAGGAAGAATGTTATTTTCTTTAGATGAAGTATTTAAAAAAGTAAATGTTTTATCTGGCGGAGAAAAAGTTAGATGTATGTTTAGTAAAATGATGTTAGAAAAAGGTAATGTTTTATTATTCAATGAACCGACTAATCATTTAGATATTGAAACAATAACATCATTAAATGAAAGTTTAAAAAGATTTATGGGTGTTGTTATATTTTCCACATTTGATCAAGAACTAATCGAGACTGTAAGTAATAGATTAATTGAAATAAAACCAGATGGTAGTTATAAAGACAAACAAATACCTTATCAAGAATATATTTTAAAATATGGAATTGATTAATAAATGAAGCAAGAAAACTTATTAGATTTTTTAATAAATAAATATGGCAGAAAAAAAGCAAAAATATTATTAAAAAATAATCAAGTATTAGTCGATGATAAAGTAATAACTCAATATAATTATCCATTAAAGTCAAATCAAACAGTTAAAATAAATAAATATAATAAATCTAAAGAAATTGAAATAATTTATGAAGATAAAAATATTATTGTTATTGATAAACCTTATAATATGTTAACTATCACTGACGGAACTAATAATCTAACTTTATATAATTTAGTAAGCAATTATGTCAAAAAAAGTAATAAAAACAATAAAATATTTATTATTCATCGCCTCGATAGGGAAACTTCGGGATTAATAATATTTGCTAAAAACGAGAAAATTAAAAATTTATATCAAAAAAATTGGAATAAGGTTATAAGAAAATATAAAGCAATTGTAGTTGGTAAAACGAAAGAAAATGATGTATTAAAAAATCATTTAAAAGAAAATAAAAATCATTTTGTTTATGTTTCTAATAAAGGAGCTTTAGCAATCACAGAATATAAAAAAATCAAAGAAAATGACAAATATACTTATTTAGATATTAATATTAAAACGGGTAAGAAACATCAAATTAGAGTTCAGTTAAGTCATAATAAAACCCCTATTTTAGGTGATATGAAATACGGTAATTATAAGTACGAAAGATTATGCCTACATGCTTATGAGTTAATTGTAACCGATCCGTTGACTAATAAAAAAAAGATTTTTAAATCGAAATTAGATATTTTTAAACAAGTTTAACAACTTGTTTTCCTTTATTTATGATATAATTAAAATGGTGAGCATATGAAAAAAATAACTAAAAAAATAATTAAAACAATATCTAAAATTAATATTGAGGATTATAAAAAAGAAAGATTGTTTAATGATATTGTTAAAAATAATTTTTTAGGAAAATATAATTTTATTGATACAAGAATTTTAGTATTTGATCATACAGTAAGAGTAAGAATGTTTTTTGCCAATAAGGAAACTAACAATTTAATTATATATTTCCACGGTGGAGGATTTGTTTGTGGCAATGTTGATAATTATACTAAAATATGTTCTACTATAGCTATAAATACAAATTCAATAGTTATTTCCGTTGATTATCGCCTAGCGCCAGAATATCCTTTTCCTAATGGATTAATTGATTGTTATAATGTAACAAAGTATTTTTGTAGTAAAGATAGTTTTTTAGGCAAAAAAAACATTATTTTAATGGGTGATAGTGCTGGTGGTAATTTAGCTAGCGTTGTATCATTATTATCTAGTGAAAAAAAAGAGTTTAAAATAGATAAACAAATTTTATTATATCCTTTAACTTATCATTTACACGATGAAAATAGTATTTTTAAATCAATCAGAGAAAATGGAAATAATTGGCTTTTAACTAACAAAAAAATTAATAATTATTTAAATTTATATGTTCAAGATAAAATAAAAAATGATAATAAATATGTAACTCCTTTAAATGCTGACAATTTATACAATCAACCTAAAACGTTAATTATTACCGCAGAATTAGATCCTTTAAAAGATGAGGGAATGGAATTTGGTAATAAATTAAAAAAATTTAATAATGAGGTTAAAATGTATTGTATTAAAGATGTAATTCATGGTTTTTTCTCTTATTTTCCTAATTCAAAAGAAAATAAGAAATGTTATAAAATAATTAATAATTTTATTGGTGATAAAAAATGAAAAGAGATTGGCTTAAATTAGATAATGCCGCTAAAATTTTTCCTCCAACAAGCAATAAAAAAGATTCTAAAGTATTTCGTTTTACCTGTGTTTTAAAAGAAAAGATTGAAAAGGATATATTACAAGAAGCAGTTAATGAAGCCTTGGATTCTTTTCCCAATTTTAAATCAATTTTAAGAAAAGGTTTTTTTTGGCATTATTTAGAATTAACCAATAAAAAGCCGATAGTAAAAGAAGAAAATAAAGAAATATGTAGCTCGTTATACAATAAAGGTAAGAAAAAATTACTTTTTAGGGTTAATTATTATCAAACGAGAATTAATTTAGAAGTATATCATGCGATATCTGATGGTACTGGAGCTTTAGAATTTTTAAAGGCTATTATTGATATTTATCTAAATAAAAAGTATAATTTAGAAAATACATTAGATTATGATGCTTCTTTATATGAAAAAAATGCAGATAGTTTTAGCAAATATTATCAATCAATAAATATAAAAGAAAATCTTATTAAAAAAGTTTATAAGATAAAAGGCGAAAAATTTGATGATTATCGGTTTAAAGTAATTACCGGCTCGATAAATGTTAATGATGTCTTGTCTTTAGCTCATCAATATCATACTACTTTAACCGGTCTAATAGTTAGTATTTATATTTGGGCGATTAAAGAAAATATGGATTTAAAAGATAAAAATAAAAAAATTTGTATAGATATTCCAGTAAATTTACGAAAACATTTTAAATCACAAACTGCTCGTAACTTTTTTAGTGTAATCCAGTTAATTTATCAAGGTAGTGATGATTTAGAAGAAATAATTAGTTTTGTTAATAATTATTTAAAAGAAGAATTGAAACAAGAAAATTTATTTAGAAATATGAATAAATATGCAACTATTGAACATAATTTTTTAGTTCGTTTAATACCTTTATTTATTAAGAATTTTGTTTTAAAAATAGCTAGTCGTTTTGTTAATAAAACTTCATCAGTAACTAATCTAGGTGTAATTAAATTACCGAAAGAATTAGAAGATTATGTTGATAATTTTGAAGTATATGTTAGTACTGATAATATACAAATGTCCATTTGTTCATATTTATCTAAATTAAATATTACTTTCAGTTCAGTATTTGTTAATACAAACATTATTAAAGATTTTTATCAAAAATTAACTAGTTTTGGTATTGATATTACGATTATTGCTAATCGATTGTAGGTGAGGTATGAAAGAATGTAAAAAATGTCATATAAAGGTACAAACTGATGAAAATATTTGCCCTTTGTGTCAAAACAAATTAATAGGTAAGCAAAATTTTAGTGCGTTCCCTTATATTCCAACATTAAAAAAAAGGTTTTCTTTGTTTTTTAAAATATTATTGTTAATAAGTATTACAATTTGCTTAATTTGTGCGATAATTGACTATTTTTTAAATAAATATCATTTTAGTATTTTAGTTATTTATGGTTTTATATGCTTGTTTGTTATCTTAAAAACTAATTTAAACAATAAAGATAGCATTTATAAAACCATTTTAAAACAATTAATTATGTTTACAATTTTGGCTATTTTATGGGATTATTTAACAGGATGGCACAATTGGTCATTAACTTATGTTGTTCCTATTTTATGTATTGCTGGCAGTTTTGGGATTGCTATACTAGCTATTATATTGCATAATTATTTAGACGAGGAATTATTTTATTTTATATGCATTGCTATTATTGGAATAATCCCATTACTGTTTGTATTTACAGATATTGTTTCTAATAAACTACCTTCTATTATTTGTTCTTTTTTAAATATTTTATGTTTTCTAGGATTATTAATTTTTAAATTTAAAGATGTTAAAGAAGAATTAGTAAGAAGAATGCATATTTAATTTACAAAATAGATAAATTTTGATAAAATTATTAATGGTGATACTATGACTTATTTAGATTATTCTGCAACGACGCCAGTTAATTCGGAAGTAATAGATACTTTTGTAGAAGTAACTAAAAAATATGTTGGTAATCCTAATTCTTTACATAAATTAGGAATAGAAGCTAATAATTTAATAAAAGCTGCTACTAAACAAATTGCAGAATTATTAAACATTAAAGAAAAAGAAATAATTTATACAAGTGGTTCTTCGGAATCAAATAATACTGCTATTAAAGGAATTGCTTTAAAATATCAAAATAGAGGTAAACATATTATTACGACAGAGTTTGAGCATTCTTCTATTTATGGACCATTAAATTATTTACAAAAATTAGGTTTTAAAGTAGATTTTGTTAAATGTGATAATCGTGGTATTATTGATATATCGGATTTAAAAAAATTATTAACTAATGAAACTATTTTAGTTAGTGTTGGAGCAGTAAATAGTGAAATAGGAATTGTTCAACCATTAGATGAAATAAGTAATATTATAAAAGAATATCCAAAATGTTTCTTTCATGTAGATATGACTCAAGCTTTAGGTAAAATCAAAATAGATTTAAAAAATGTTGATTTAGCTAGTTTTTCTGCTCATAAAATATATGGGATTAAAGGAATCGGTATGCTTTACAAAAAAGAAAATATTTCTTTAGAACCATTAATTCACGGCGGAAAAAGTACCACTATTTTTCGCTCGGGAACCCCAATGACAGCTTTAATTGCTTCTTTCGCTAAAGCAATGAGATTAATTTTAAAAGATTTAGATATTAATTATGAATATATTACAAATTTAAACAACAAGTTAAAAGAAGGATTAAAAAAATATGCTGATGTTTATATTAATAGTAATGAATATTGTATTCCTAATATTTTAAATATTAGCATTATTGGTATTAAACCAGAAACAATCCTTCACGCTTTAGAAAAATATGATATATATATTTCAACCCAAACGGCTTGTTCTACAGGAAACATTTCCAAATCAGTTTATGCTTTAACTAAAGATGAAGTAAAAGCTACATCAAGTATTCGAATTAGTTTATCGCATTTAACGAAAGAAGAGGATATTTTATATTTTTTAGAAAAGTTTGATATGTGTTATAAGGAGTTAAAATTATGAGAATAGATAAAACAAATTATTATTTAGATATAGCTGAATCAGTATTAGAAAGATCAACATGTATACGAAGGGCTTTTGGCGCTGTTATAGTTAAGAACGACGAAATTATTTCAACTGGCTATAACGGTGCACCTCGAGGAAGAAAAAACTGTGGTGATTTAGGTTATTGCATGCGCGAAAAATTAGGCATTCCTCGAGGAGAACGATATGAAATGTGTCGTAGTGTTCATGCTGAACAAAACGCTATTATAAGTGCTGCCAGAAAAGATATTATTGGAGCTACATTATATTTAGTTGGCAAAGAAGTACAAACGAATGAATATGTTAAAAATGCTATGCCATGTATGTTTTGTAAAAGATTTATTATTAATGCTGGTATTAGTAAGATAGTAGTAAGAAACGATAAAGATGACTATACTGAGGTTTTAGTTGAACAATTTATAACCAATGACGATAGTCTAGAAGGGGTGTTTGGTTATTAAACTAGTTAGAATAAGTGCGATGTGGTGTCCTGCCTGTTTAATTATGCGCCCTAGATTTCAAGAAATTGAAAAAATATTTCCTGATTTTGAACATATTGAATATGATTTTGACTTAGATGAAGCCGAAATAGAAAAATATAAAGTAGGGGATATTTTACCAGTTTTAATTTTATTAGATAACGATCAAGAAATAACTAGATTAGTTGGAGAAAAATCAGTTAGGGAAATTGAAAGTAAATTGAGGTGTTTTATATGAAAAAAATTATTTTTTTACTTTTACTTTTACTATTTATTCCACAAGTTAATGCTTTAGATATTCATTTATTTTATTCTAGTGTTTGTAGTACTTGTGAAGAAGAAATAAATTTTTTAGAAGAATATGCCTTAGATAAAGATATTAATATTATTACCTATGAAACAACTTCTAATAAAGATAATGATGAATTATTATCAAAAGTGCGATCAGCTTTAAATAATAATGATAAAACAGTCCCTTATACTGTTATTGGGACAACAGGAATAACAGGATTTAATAGCACAGTTGAAAACCAAATTAAAAGTGCGATTACTAAATATCAAAATGAAGAATATATTGATATTGTTGATGTTATCTTAAATGATTTAGATGTCGATTATACAATTAATCCACCAGAAGGTGTATATAACATTCCTTTATTAGGAGATGTTGATGCCAAAGAAGTTTCAATACCTTTAGTGGCAATTGTTTTAGGTTTTATTGATGGCTTTAATCCTTGTGCAATGTGGGTATTATTGTTTTTATTATCAATTATTATTACTATGAAAAATCGCAAAAAAATGTGGGTTATTGGGTTAACATTTTTAATTACTTCAGCTGTAGTATATTTATGCTTTATGTTAGCTTGGTTAACCGTAGCAATTACATTATCGCAAATATTTTGGGTCCGTTTTATAATTGCTATTATTGCTATATTAGGTGGTATAGTAAATTTAACTAGTTATTTTCAAGAACGAAAAAAAGATAATGGGTGTCAAGTTGTTGATAAAGAACAAAGAAAATCTATTTTAAAAAGAATTAACAAAGTTGTTAAACAAATGGATAACAAAAAAACATATCTTTTAGGTATTATTGGAGTGATGGGCTTAGCTGTTACTGTTAATTTGATTGAATTAGCTTGTTCATCAGGATTACCTTTAATTTTCACCCAAATTTTAGCTTTAAACGACTTAAATGGCTTTCAATATTTTATTTATATTTTAATATACATCTTATTTTTCTTAGTTGATGATATTGTTATATTTATAATTGCTATGAAAACATTAAAATTAACTGGTATATCTACTAAATATAATAAACTATCACATTTAATTGGAGGAATATTGTTGTTATTAATTGGAATACTTATGATATTTGCTCCAGAAATATTGATGTTTAATTTTTAAATATATGTTATTAGGTGTTTTTTATGAATTATCAATTAGAATTAGAAAAAATTATTAATAGTTTAACTAGCAAAAAAAAATTATTATTACATAGTTGTTGTGCTCCTTGCAGTAGTTATGTTATAACTTATTTAAAAGATCATTTTGATATTACAGTTCTTTATTATAATCCTAATATTGAACCTTTTGAAGAATATTTAAAAAGAAAAAATGAACAAATTAAATTATGTAATTTATTTAATATCAAAGTATTAGATTGTGATTATGACAATGATTTATTTCATCAAACAGTAATCGGTTTAGAAAATGTTCAAGAGGGAGGCGCAAGATGTTTTAAATGCTATGAATTAAGATTAAGAAAAACCGCCTCTTTAGCTAAAGATTATGATTATTTTGGAACAACATTGACTGTCAGTCCTTTTAAAAATAGTAATAAATTAAATGAAATTGGTTTATATTTAGAAAAAGAATATAACACTAGATATTTAGTTAGTGATTTTAAGAAAAAAGATGGATATAAAAAAAGTATTTTATTATCTAAAGAATATGATTTATACCGTCAAGATTTTTGTGGTTGTATTTATAGTATGAAAGATAAAATTTATGAATAAAATGAAAAGAGAATGTCAAATCTTTATTAAAATAAAAAATTATAATAAAGATATGATACAATAGATTAGGTGATTATATGGTTGATGTTATAATATTAGGAATTATTCAAGGAATAGCAGAGTTCTTACCAATTTCGTCTTCTGCCCACTTAATAATTTTTCGAGAATTATTTAATATTGGTAGCAGTATTAATAGTAATATGGAGCTGTCATTTGATTTAGCATTACATTTTGGTACTTTAATGGCAATTGTTATTTATTTCTTTAATGAATTATGGAAAATATTGATTAAAGGACTAACCAATTGTAAAACAAAAGAAGGAAAACTTTTTTGGAATATTATTTTAGCTACTATCCCTGCTGGTGTTGTTGGTGTAATGTTTGAAGAAATTTTTGATTTATTTTTTAGAAAACAGTTATGGCTAATTGCTATTTCTTTAATTGTTATGGGTATTATTATTTATTTAGTTGATAAAAAAAGTAAAACTAATAAAAATATGAACGATTTAAGATGGTATCAAGCTTTAATTATCGGTTGTGCGCAAGTTTTTGCTTTAATTCCTGGTTTTTCGCGTAGTGGAACAACAATAACTGCTAGTCGTGCACTTGGATTAAATAGGGAGGATAGCGCAAAATTTTCCTTTTATTTATCAATTCCTGTAGTTGCTGGTGCTACTTTGTTTAGTTTAATTAAAGATAACACATTAACAATTATTGGCGAAAATTTAGCTGTTTTTGGACTAGGAATTTTAATTTCATTTATCGTTGGTCTACTATGTATATCTTTTTTACTTAAATATATTAAAAAGAATGATTTTAAAATATTTATGATTTATCGAATTATTATGGGGTTAATTGTTCTAATAATGTTATACAAATAAAACTAGAGATTAAATTCTCTAGTTTTGATTTGCTTTATTAATTAAATCATTTAAAGTTTGTGGCATTGGTGCTTTTTGAGTATTTTGTTGATAATATGTAGGGTTAGGATTTAAATTGTTATTTTGCAAAGTAGATTGCGATGTAGCCGTAGAAACATGAGGTGAAACTGAAGAGTTGCTTTGAGATATTGGTTGTTTATTAACTTGGGAAGAGTTATTTGGAATATGAGTTTTTAATGGGATACTACTTTGTGGTGTTTGTTGCATTAAATTATTATTTTCTATATTAGAAACAGAATTAGCAATTTTAGGTTCACTATTAATCAAATTATCAATATTATTTTTTTCAAGGGTAATATCTTCAAGTGTTTTATGAGTTTCTTTAGTGATAGCTGTATTATTTAAAGCACTCTTTAACCCATACGCTTTAGAACCTTTTTCATCATCTTCTAGTTCAATTAATTTGATAACTTCTTCAACAGTAGTTAAACCCATTAATACTTTTTCTAAACCGTCTTCTAATAATGTATTAACATCTGACTGATATACCAACTCTCTTAATTTGTCTCTTCTCACACCAGCACTTATAGCATCTCTAATTTCTTGAGTAAATAATAACACTTCATGAATAGCAATACGTCCTGAATAACCATTACCACATTGTTCACATCCTTCAGGAATATATATTTGCTCGACGTTTTTATTTAAAACACTTTTAAATAATTCTTTTTCATATTCATTTGTATTTCTTAGAGTACGACAGTGTGGACATAATTTACGAGCTAATACTTGTGAGATAATTCCTTCTAATGAGCTAGCCAACAAATATCTTTCAACATCCATGTCCAATAAACGTTCAATTGTATTTAGCGAGTTGTTAGTATGGATAGTTGATAAAACTAAATGTCCAGTAATAGAAGCACGCACCGCGATTTTAGCGGTTTCAGTATCTCTAATTTCTCCAATCATAATGACATTAGGGTCTTGACGTAAAATTGAACGTAAAGCTGTTGCAAAATCAAGGCCAATTTCACTATTAGTTTGAATTTGATTAACTCCTTCGATATTCATTTCGACAGGATCTTCAACTGAAATAACATTAGTTGCTTCATTATTTAATCTTTGTAAAATAGAGTAGACTGTAGTTGATTTACCGGTACCAGTAGCACCAGTAACCAAAATAATTCCGTTTGGTTTACTGATCATATTTAATACTTTTTTGTAGTTGTTATCACTAAATCCTAGATTTTCAACCCCAGCTAAACTCATTGAATAGTCTAAAATACGAATAACAATCTTCTCACCATTACTAGTTGGGATGCAAGAAACACGTAAATCTAAATTAGTATCTTGTAAAGTTGCTTTTATTGCTCCGTCTTGTGGAAGTCGTGATTCTGTAATATTCATACCAGATATAATTTTAATACGTGTTATTAAATTTTTTTTAATTGAATTAGGAACGGTTGTATAATTATGTAATACACCATCGACTCTAATTCTAACATTCATTTCTTCAGTTAATGGATCAAAATGAATATCAGATGCTCCTCTTTTAGCGGCATCAACCATGATTTCATTTACTATTTCTACTACAGGCATCTTTTCATAATCGAATTGTCTAATCATAATTTCAACCCCTTTTGTATCTTTAAGACTAGATTTTATTCTAAAAGTATTATATAATATATTTAAGATAAATTCAAGCTAAAAGGAGATAATTTATGAAAAAAAATAAAAATGGTTTTATTTTAGCTGAAACAATAGCTATTTCAACTGTTGTCTTAATTAGTCTAGTAATTATTTATAATCAATTTATTATAATTAGTAATAACTATAAGAAAACATTTGATTATAATAATGTTAATGAATTATATTTATTAGAAAATGTTAGAGATTATATATTTTCTGATGGATTAAATGAACTAATTAAAGATTTAAATGGTAAAGACTATATTGATATAACCGCTTGTCCTAATTCATATTTTACTGAATACATTTATTGTGAAACATTATTTAAATATTCTAATATTAAAACAATTATATTTACTAATGAAAATATATCCAGTTTAAAAAATAATATTAGTAATACTAGTTTTAGTGAGAAAATGAAAAAATATATTAAAAATATCAATAATACTAATAAAACAAATTATCGGCTAATTGTCGAATTTAATAATGAAACTTATGCTACTTTAAAAATTAAAATATGAAAGGAGACAGCAAAATGAAAAAAGGTTTCACCGTTATTGAATTAATTGTTTCATTTTCTTTAGTATTGGTAATTGTCATGTTTTTATTTCAAATAGTAATACATTTAAAAAATTTATATACCATAAGTAATTTAAAAACGGAATTGTTAAATAAGCAATCAATAATCAGCAATCAAATAAATAAGAAGTTTAGTAATAAAACTATTGTTTCATTAAGTAAATGTGGATCTTATTGTGTTGATTTTTTATATGAAGATGGCTCTAATAGTACCTTAACTATTGATTATGATAATAATACAATTGAGTTTGAAAATTATAAAACAAATTTACCTGATGGAAGTTACATCAAAAATGCCAAAGTAAGTATTGTTAAGGCGGCTATTTTTAAAGACAATAATAATAATAGCTTATTAATTATTGAAATACCAATATATAATGACAAAATAAAAAATCAAGACTATATTATTAAGACTATATATCAATTTAATGATAAAATATATAATCTTTCCGCTGTTAGTTTTACAGCATAAGTATAATATAACATATTAAAAATGATAAACAAGCGTGAATAATACGAGCAATTAAAAAAGGGTTATATTTAATCTCAGTATCACTTATAATACTTAAAACTTGGGTATGAACCGACAATCCACCAAAAGATATTACTAAGCAAATTAATAATGCTTTGTAATTATTAGATACATTTAATAAACTAATGTGTTTTAATCCTTGTGTCATTTCTAAAAAACCGCTAATTAATGATTTATTTAATAAAGATAATTGAAAATTATTATCAATAATAGTAGATATAATTAAAAATGTTGTTATAACACCTAATATTAATAATAACGTATTAATACTATTAACTAAAGAATTAGTAATAATCGTACCAAATTTATTATTATTATTTATTCTTTTATAATGCATTTGTAAAATGGCTTTTTTTATTGAAAAATTATCATTAGTTATTTTACTTGGTTTATAATTTCTAAATAATAGTCCAATTATTATATTACTTAAATACTCAGAAATCATAATGATTATTCCTAATTTTTTATCATTTAAAAAAGTTATTGATATAGTTCCCAAAATGAATAAAGGATTAGTAAAATGACTAAACATCAATATTTTGGAAGCCTCATCTTTATTTAGTTTGTTTTGTAAGTATAGTTCTCTAGTGTATTTTGCATTACCTGGCGTTCCTGAAATTAAACTCATAATAAAGATAAATGCAGCATTTCCATTTATTTTAAATAGTTTTTCAAATAATGGCTTAAATAATTCACCAATTAGTTCAATAAAACCATAGTTTATTAGTATTTCGGATAAAACAAAAAAAGGAAATAATGAAGGAAAAATATTGTTAATCCAAATATTAAGTGAAAAATTAACCGCATCCATAATTGTTTTTGATTCACTCAATATTTCATAACCACAAACAATTAAACATATCATAATAAAAATACTACATAATATTTTTTTCAAATTAATCACGATCCTTAAGGAGGGAGAAAATGTTTAATAAAATATATGTTAAAACCAAAGAATTTTTAAAAGAAAATTATAAATTTATATTAATATTAATATTTTGTTTTTTTATTGCCACTTTTGAACTACCTTATTATATAGATACACCAGGAGGATTAATTGATGTATCTGAAAGGCTAGAAGTAGAAGATGGTTATAGTATAAATGGCTCTTTAAATTTAGCTTATATTTCAGAATTTAAAGCAACTATTCCTACTTTAATTTTTGCTTATTTTAATGATGATTGGGATATTATCAAGAAAGAAGAAGTAGTTGCTTCTAATGAGACGATCGAAGAAAATAATTATCGAAACAAATTACTATTGAAAGAAGCAAATCAAAATGCAATTATGGTAGCTTTTGATAAAGCGGGAATTGATTATGAAATTAAAAATCGGGAAGTTAATGTTATTTATGTATATGAAGAAGCTAATACTGATTTAAAAATAGGTGATAAAATAATTGAAATTAACGGTATAAAGATATCTAGCAAAGAAGAAGCTTTAAACGCAATCAAAAATCACGATTCATTAAAAATTAAAGTTATTAATAACGGGGTAGAATATACAAGAACAGCCAATAAAGTAAAAATCGGTGATGATTATTTAATTGGAATAATGGTTAGTGAAACAAAAGAAGTTATAACTTCTAAAGATATTTCGATTAATTTTGAAGAATCTGAATCAGGACCTTCCGGTGGCTTCATGATGAGTTTATCGATATACGATTATTTAACTGAGAAGGATTTTACTAAAGGATTAAAAATAGTAGGAACAGGAACAATTGATGAATTAGGCAATGTTGGCGTTATTGGGGGAATTAAATATAAAATAAAAGCAGCAGTTAAAGAAAACGCTGATATATTTTTTGTACCAACAGAAAATTATGAAGAAGCTTTAAAAACTGTAACAGAAAATAATTTTAATATAGAATTAGTTAAAATAGAACATTTTGATGAAGCTATTGAATATTTAAATAATTTATAATTTAGCAATGAAAGGTCTGAAATAATGGATAAATATTTAGAAAAAATTAAATCTTTAAAAGGTGAGATTGATGAAATAGAACAAACTATTATTTTGAATAGAAATTCGATTCAGAATTTAAAAGAAGAAAAAGAAAAAAAAGAAACCATACTTACTGAATTATCAGCTAAACAAAAGGAAAATGAGAATTTAAAAACAAAAATAAATAATTTCCCAAAATTTAGACGTGAGTTAAAACGAGTTAATATAATTATTGGAACAAGTATGTTATTTTTATCTTTAACTTGTGGCGTTATTTGTGCTTTAAATAATTTATTTGTTTTAGCCTGTTTAGCTTTGGTTGCCAATATCGTTACAGATATTAAATTGGCAAATAACTTTAACAAACGTATAGAAGAAATTCAAAAATCTTTTAATAATATTACCCTAGAAAAACTAGACGATGAAAATAAAAATATTATAGAGAAAGAACGAAAAACAACGATTGAAATTTCTAAAATTAACGCTTTAATTTCTAATCTAAATTTATCAATTTTAGAATGTATAAGTAGAAAAAACAGTTTAAATGAAGATATTAAAATAATTGAATTTATGCGCGAAAAATTTCTTATTCAATACGAAATCGAATTAAATAGGCAATATGATATTGATAAAAAAAATAACGGTTTTCAAAAAAAATTATCTTTTAATGATATAATTTAGTATAGATAACAAACTGTTTAAAAAAGCTAGAGTAAAGCTTTTTTTTATTTGAAAATTTTGGTAAAATATATAAGTGGTGATGTAAATGACTTTAGATAGTGTTGATATCAATAAAGTGACACCGATGATGCGTCAATATATTGAAACAAAAAAACAAAATAAAGATATAATTGTATTTTATCGGTTGGGAGATTTTTACGAAATGTTTTTTGAGGATGCAATTACCGTTTCTCATGAATTAGAACTTACTTTAACTGGTAAATCAGCCGGTTTAGATGAACGCATACCTATGTGTGGAGTTCCTTATCATTCCGCTAATATTTATATTGATAAACTAGTTAATAAAGGATATAAAGTTGGCATTTGCGAACAATTAGAAGATCCTAAAACTGTTAAAGGAATTGTTAAAAGAGGTATGGTTCAAATTGTAAGTAGTGGCACTTTGTTTAATGAATCATTAAATGAAAAAGAAAATAACTATATAGGAGCAATAATTGATTTTAATTATGGATATGCTGTTTGTTATAGTGATATAACAACTGGTTCAATTTATACCTTTTTATTAGAACATAATAATACTAAATTAGTAAGCGAAATAGTAAGCATTGGTATAAAAGAAGTTGTTGTTAGTGAATCATTTAATAAAGATATTTATTCATTATTAAAAAATAATTTTAAAATAACTGTTTCTTTATTTGATAAAAAAGAAGATTTAATTAAATATGATTATGTTTGTGAAGATATATCTGATGTTAGATTAGTAGAAGTAATAAAATATTTATTAAGTTATATTGATCGTACCCAATTTAGAGATTTATCTCATTTACAAAAAGCTGTTTTAAGGGAAACTAAAAATTATTTAAAAATGGATATTCATACTAAACGCAATCTTGAATTAACAGAAACATTAAGGTTAAAACAAAGAAATCATTCTTTGATTTGGCTATTAGATAAAACCAAAACCGCGATGGGCTCAAGATTACTTAAAAATTTTATTGAAAATCCTTTAATCGATAAAAAAGAAATTGAAAGAAGATATAATTGTATTGAAAAATTATTAGAAGAATTTATTTTGACTAGTGATTTAGAAAAATATTTATTAGAAGTTTATGATTTAGAAAGATTATCAGGTAGAATTGCCTTTGGATCAGCTACCGCTAGAGATATGCTACAACTTAAAAATTCTTTAAAAGTATTACCTTACATTAAAGATATTTTAACTAAAATTAATTTTTATAAAAATATTGAAATTTTAGAAGATTTGTATAATTTATTAGAAGAAAGTATCTATGAAAATCCTCCCGTTACTATTAAAGAAGGATATATTATAAAAGAAGGATATAATAAAGAATTAGATGAACTAAAAGAATTGCGTAAAGGCGGTAAAGATTTTATCGCTAAGTTTGAAAATGAAGAAAAAGAAAGAACAGGCATTAAAAATTTAAAAGTTGGCTATAATAAAGTATTTGGTTATTACATTGAAATATCTAAAGGCAATATTAGTTTAATTAAAGACGAATATGGGTATGAAAGAAAACAAACTTTATCTAATTGTGAACGATATATTAGTCCTATCCTAAAAGAAAAAGAAAATTTAATTTTAAATGCTGAAGAAAAAATAATTGACTTAGAATACCAATTATTCTGTGATATTAGAGATAAAGTTAAAAATTATATTCCTAAATTACAATATATTTCTAAAGTTATTAGTGAAATTGATTGTCTACAATCTTTTGCTAATGTTTCTTCAAATAACAATTATGTTAGACCTAATTTAACTAATGATCGAGTTATTAAAATTATTGATAATCGTCATCCTGTAGTTGAACAAGTAATTGAAACAGAATATGTCCCTAATGACATTATTATGGATGAAAAAACCAATATTTTATTAATAACTGGTCCTAATATGGCTGGTAAATCTACTTATATGCGACAATTAGCAATTACTGTTATTATGGCTCAAATTGGATGCTTTGTCCCAGCTAAAGAGGCAACTTTACCAATTTTTGATGCTATATTTACTAGAATTGGCGCTAGTGATGATTTAGTAAGTGGCGAATCAACTTTCATGGTTGAAATGAAAGAAGCTAATAATGCCATTAGTAATGCTACTAGTAATTCTTTAATTTTATTTGATGAATTAGGGCGTGGAACTGCAACTTTTGATGGTATGGCTTTAGCGCAAGCAATTATTGAATATATTCATGATAACATAAAATGTAAAACATTATTTTCAACGCATTATCATGAACTAACTGATTTAGAAAATAATTTAAAAAATCTTAAAAACATTCATGTTTCGGCAAAAGAAGAAAATGAAAACATTACTTTTCTTCATAAAATTAAAATTGGCAGTATTGATAAAAGTTATGGTATTCATGTTGCTAAACTAGCTAATTTACCAACTGATTTAATTAATAGAGCTAGTCAAATTTTAAGTGTATATGAAAAAAAAGAACAAAAAAGAGATATTATTATTCAAGAATCTTTACCACTTGATGATTTAGTAAAAGAAGAGTCAATAATTGAAAAAGAACTTAAAGCTATTAATCCTTTAGAAATGACTCCTCTTGAAGCAATTAATTTTTTATATCAACTAAAAGAGAAAATCAAAAAATATTAATTATATTTAGTTAATATTTTTTGTTTGATATATATATTAAATTAATTTATATTTTAATCTTTGTAATCGGTATATTTCGTGATATAATGAATATGATGAAAAAAGAGGTAATTAATATGGAACAATTAAATAGAAGTGAAGCAAGAAAAATTATAATGACAATTCTTTATCAAATTATTGTTTATGAAAAAAATAAAATGATTTATGATGTTGAAGAAGTTATTAAAGAAAATTTAAAAGTTGATAATGAATTTGTAAAAGATATAGTATATGGCGTTTTAACATATCAAAATGATTTAGATAGCATTGCTAATAAATATTTAAATAACTGGACAATTGATCGATTAGGCAACACAGATATTGCTATTTTAAGAATGAGTATTTATGAATTATTATATACTAAGACTCCTAATATTGTTGCTATAAATGAAGCAATTGAATTAGCTAAAACTTATAGTGATGAAAGTGTTACTAAAATGATAAATGCTGTTTTAGATAAGATATATCATGAGATGATAGATCATGAATGATAAATATTTAACTGTTAGTGTTATAAATAGATACATTAAACATGTAATCGATCTGGATACTAATTTACAAAAAGTATTTATTAAAGGTGAAATATCAAATTTTAAAGCTCATTCAACAGGACATTTATACTTTTCAATCAAAGATGAAACTAGTAAAATTAATGCTATTATGTTTAATAATAACGCTAAAAAAATAAACTTTAATCCTACTGATGGAACTAAGGTATTGATTAGTGGTCGAATAAGTGTTTATGAAGCAACTGGTAATTATCAAATCTACGTTGAAGAAATGCAAGAAGATGGTGTTGGTAATTTATATATTGCTTTTGAAAAATTAAAAAAACAATTGGCTAGTGAAGGTTTGTTTGATAATAAATATAAAAAACCAATACCTAAATATCCTAACAAAATCGGTGTTATTACAGCGAATACAGGAGCTGCCATTAAAGATATTATTTCAACAATAAAAAGAAGATATCCCATCGGACAAGTTATTTTATTTCCTAGCTTGGTTCAAGGTGAAAATGCAAGTAAAGATATCGTTAAAAACATCAAACTTGCCAATACTTTTGATTTAGATGTTTTAATTGTTGGTCGAGGTGGAGGCTCAATCGAAGATTTATGGCCTTTTAATGAAGAAATAGTAGCTCGAGCGATTTTCGATTCCAAAGTACCTATTATAAGCGCTGTTGGGCACGAGGTTGATTTCACCATTGCAGATTTTGTTGCCGATTTACGTGCTCCCACACCAACTGGTGCAGCCGAAATGGCAGTTCCTAATTTAGTTGATTTAAATAAATATCTTAATCAATTGAAAATCAGATTAAGTTCAAGTATATTAAAACAAATAAATATTAAAAAATTATACTTAGATAGTTTAAAAAGTTCATATGTTTTAAAAAATCCTTTAATTATTTATGAAAATAAAAAACAAAAATTAGATTTATTAAATAATCGTATTAATGAACTAGTACTTAAAAAAATTGAACTAAATAAACTATATTTAGATAATTTAAAAAACTCTTATATTTTGTCTAATCCTAAAGTTTTATATGAAAAAAATAAAGAAAAAATAAATTTAATTAAAGATAACTTAAATAAAATTATTGTATTAAAATTAGAAAATAGTCATAATAAACTAAACAATTTAATCGATCAATTAAATTTAATTAATCCTTTAAAGGTTTTAAAACGAGGATATAGTTTAACTTATCAAAACAATAAGATTATTAAAAGTATTAAAAAAATAAAAAAAGATGACATTTTAAATATTCGTTTAAATGATGGATATTTAATAGTTAAAGTAAAGGAGATAAACAATGAAATTTGAGGAAAAAATAAAAAAATTAGAAAGTATTGTAGCTAATTTAGAAAATGATAATAGCGATTTAGAAGATTCAATTAATAAATATAGCGAAGCTATGAAAATTATTAAAGAATGTGATGAACAACTTAAAAATATTGAAGAAAATATCAATAAAATTGTTACTGAAAATGGACAATTAGAAGACTTAGAAGTAGAAGAATAAGTCTTTTTTGTATATAATCGGTTTTTTAGTAAAAAATATATATAACATATAGTATTTGACATAAATTTGACAAATTTTGTTAAATATGTTATCATTTACTTATGAATGGCACATTATTCTAGTCAAGAAATTCTTTATGAGGATGGGGTTAAAATACCATTAAAGAGCACATCGATGAAGCTTTTGGTGTCTGCTTCATACGCCCAGTTTGGGGTGGATGCTGGAAGAATTAGATATTGGGCATCCGTAACGGCATACGAAAATGACCCAATATTTAGTGGAGACCTTATATTGTAATAAGCCTATATACGCATTGTTGATTGGACTTGTTACGAATTTGGATTAAACCTACCAGGTGGCGAAAGTTATGGGTAGTGTAGCTTGTCTTGAGTGAGTGTAGGGGATAATTAGTTCTACTTAAAAAATTCGGCCAAATTATTTAAGTATTGTGATTTGAAACTACATTTGCAAAAAAGAATTAATATTGAATAACTTGTTTGAGGAAATCTCCTAGAATGTCATTATAATATGGGATTATAGTGTGTACTAAGTGGCAATCAAGTCGTATATTCGGTGACGATATACTTATTTCTTTAAAAGGGAACTGCTATACTGGTAACGGATAGTAGAAATAAGGGAAATCCTACTTGACCTAAGACACAAGGTTAACCATGTTAAAGTCCGTTTCATAACCAAGATATATGCTAAAAACATATATTTTTTAGTTAATATTTATAGTTTTTTGTTGATAATAAAATTTATGTGGTGATAAAATGGCGAAAAAAAATAAGAAAAATAAAAACAATGTTAATTGGATTATAAAAGTTACATTAATTACATTTTTAATATCATTTTTTTTATCAGGAATATCTGAATTGTTAATTCCTAATCTTCATATTATTTTTGGAATTACAATTGTTATTATATTCATCTTACTTGGTGTATTATTTGATATGATTGGCGTAGCAATTACTTCTGCTAGTGAAAAACCATTTCATGCAAAAAGTGCCAAAAAAGTAAAAGGTGCTAAAACAGCGGTAAAATTACTTAAAAATGCTGACCGCGTTTCTAGTTTTTGTAATGATGTAATCGGTGATATTTGCGGTATTTTATCTGGTTCAGCTGGAATTACAATTGCTAATAGTATTATTAATACATTTAATTGGAACCCTTTTATTGTTACTCTTTTTATAACAAGTATCATCGCATCTTTAACAATTGGTGGAAAAGCCCTTGGTAAAAGTATAGCAATTAAAAATAATACTCAAATAGTCTATAATTTTTCTAAAATAATAGCTTGCTTTTATAAATAAAAATCTAAAATATTTAGATTTTTTTGTTAAAAATTAGAAATTTAAAAATTTTAAAAAAAGATATAATAATAATGTAGTCTGTGATAGATTGGAGATGTTTTAAATGAAAAAAACATTTCTTTCAATTCTTCTAACTATTATATTTATTCCCGGTTTTGTTTTTGCCTATTCAGATTATGTTATCGTTGGTGGTGAAAATATTGGTATTGAATTAAAAGCTGATGGTGTTATGGTAGTTGGTTTTTATAAAGTTGATAATCAATATATTGCTAGTCAAGCCGGCTTAAAAATAGGTGACATGATAACAGCAATTAATAATCAAAAAGTTAATTCAATATATGATTTGACTAATAAAATTAAAACTAGTAATGGTTATATTAATATTGAATTTAAAAGAGATAATGTAATAAAATCAATTGATTTAAAACTTTCAAAAGATACTAATAATAACTATAAAACTGGTATTTATGTTAAAGATAGTATTACCGGAATTGGTACTTTAACATATATTGATCCTAACACAAAATTATTTGGTGCTTTAGGTCACGAAATTACTGACAGTAAAACTGGTAAAATGTTAGTTATTTCTGGTGGTAGTATATATGAATCAACTGTTACTGACATTGAACCTAGTGCTAATGGTATACCAGGAGAAAAAAATGCTAAAATTAATCTAGAAGGATCTCAAGGAACAATATATGAGAATACAATTAAAGGTATTTTTGGAACATTTACTGATGAAATAGACAATTCTAGATTATATAAAGTAGCAAAACCAAATCAAGTAAAAACAGGCAAAGCTTATATTCTAACTGTTTTAAATGATGATATAATAGAAAAATATGAGATAGAGGTTACCAATATTAGCCCTATGCAAGAAACAAAAAACATCTCATTTAAAATAACAGATAAAAAATTGCTAGAAAAAACCAATGGCATAGTCCAGGGAATGAGTGGATCGCCTATTATTCAAGGAGAATACATAATTGGTGCAGTTACTCATGTTGTTGTTGATAATCCGCATAAAGGTTATGGTATTTTAATTACTAAAATGTTAGAAGAAGGAGAAAATTAAAAATTTAATTTTAATTATTAACAATATTTTCGTTAATAAAAAGACTGTTGGTAAATTAGCTAACAGTCTTTTTATTTTAAAAAATTATAAAAAAAGGTTAAACTCCCCAGAATAAAAATTTGATTTTTAAATCAAAAAAAATGAAGCTACAGTTGAAAAAACCATAATTAGAAGCATAATAATTGCCATTATTTTTCCTGCTTTTTCTTTTTTCATAATGATCACCTTTATAAATTATACTATATTTTATAAAAAAAAGGAATATTTTTTAAACAATTTAATATTCTTAACTAGGTGAGATAATGAAAATAATGGACAAACTAAAAATTAAAATAAAGATTGACAAAAATCTACTCGTGTTTTTACTTGTATTATTATTAATAGGAATTATAGTAGGTTCAATTTTCGTAAAATCTTTAAGTGTTAGCGATCAAGAATTAATAAAACAGCATTTAAACAATTTTGTTGATAATATAGAAGAAGACAAATTAGATTATTTAAAAACTTTAAAAAGTAATTTACTAGAAAATATTGGTTTTATTTTTATTACTTGGATATTGGGTATATCTGTAATTGGACTACCAGTTGTTTTAGTTATGTTTTTCAGTAAATGTTTTATTATGGGTTTTAGCGTCGGCGCTATTTTATCAGTTTTTAAAACAAAAGGAATATTATTTAGCTTAATTTATGTTTTTCCAAGTCAAATTATAAGTATATTATTTTTACTTTTATTAACTATGTATGCAATGAGCTTTTCTTTTAAAATAACTTACGTAATTTTTAGAAAGAAAACTTTAGATTTTAAGGTCGTTATGAATAAATATTTTAAAATACTTATAATTGTTTTAATAGTGATAATTGCTATGAGTTTTTATGATACATATCTAGTTCCTAAGTTACTTAAATCAATTATTTTATTTATTAAATAATATGATATAATGTTGGTGGTGAGAATTATGAAAAAAGTAGTAATTGGTATGTCTGGTGGAGTAGATAGTAGCGTTGCCGCTATTTTATTAAAACAACAAGGTTATGAGGTTATTGGTTTATTTATGCGTAATTGGGATGCTGCTATCAATAATGACTTTTTAGGTAATCCCACTATTAATAATGAAATTTGCCCTCAAGAACAAGATTATAACGATGCCATTAAAGTATGTAAAGAAATTGGTATTCCTTTAAAAAGAGTTGATTTTGTTAAAGAATATTGGAATTATGTTTTTACTTATTTTTTAGATGAATTAAAAAAGGGAAGAACGCCTAATCCTGATATTATGTGTAATAAATATATCAAATTTGATATGTTTGCTAAAGAAGCTAAAAAATTAGGCGCTGATTATATTGCTACCGGCCATTATGCTAGAATAGAAAATGGCAAGTTGTTAAAGGGTATCGATAGCAACAAAGATCAAACTTATTTTTTATCGCAAGTAAATAAAAAGCAATTAGAAAATGTTTTATTTCCGATTGGCCATTTAGATAAAAAAGAAGTAAGAGATATTGCTTGTAAACACAACTTAATAACAGCTAAAAAAAAGGATTCAACAGGAATTTGCTTTATTGGCGAAAGAAATATGACAAAATTTTTGGAAAATTATTTACCGAACCAAGAAGGAAATATTGTAAATATTGAAACAAATGAAATAGTTGGTAAACACATTGGTTTAATGTATTATACAATTGGTCAAAGAAGAGGTTTAAATATTGGCGGATATGATGATAGAATGTTTGTAGTAGGAAAAGATTTAACTAATAATATTTTGTACGTTGCAATTGGCGATGATAATGAATATTTATATAGCGATTCTTGTTTAGTAACAGATGTTAATTGGTTAGATGATCAAAGAGTTGAAAAATGTAGTGCCAAATTTAGATATCGTCAACCGGATAATGATGTTATATTAGAATTTATTGGCAATAATATTTTAGTTAAATATCCCCAAAAAATAAAATCAGTTACACCTGGACAAGCTTGCGTATTTTATTTAGATGAACAATGTTTAGGTGGCGGAATAATTAAAGAAGTAAGAAAAAATAATGAGAAACTTTGGTATTTATAAAGTTTCTTTTAATTTGACATTTATTTTTATTTATGCTAACATAACTGGCCAAGAGGGATATTATGGAATTTAAAAACTTAGATCAAAACAAAAATTTTATAAAAGGTGAAGCTAGAAGATTAGGAATTTCTACTAATGCTGCATATATTACTTATTATTCGCGAAGATTATTAAAACAACTTTCTGGTATTAATCGGGGTATTTTAGTGGTAAAGGGAAGTTTTAGTCAATATGTTCATTTAGGAAGACTTAGTAGACCAGTTTTAGATATTGATTTATCTTCTTCTGAACACCACAATCAACCTTTAATCCTTTTATTTCGTTCTATATATGATGCAAGCGATGAAATTGTTACATACGATTTATCAAGATTACCTTCCAAAACACCTAATAATGTATATAAGATTCCAGTAGTCGCAAAAATAAAATATCCTGATGATGAAAGATTTGTAACAGTTCCTATTAGCATTGATTTTAAAGAAAATAATTCAGTAATATTCGAAAAACAATTCAAATGTGTAATGCCTTTATTTAAAGGAGACGAAAAGTTTTTTATAACTACGCCTTCCTTTGAAGAACATATTGCTGAAAAATTGTATATAATTGCCCATAATCGTAGACTTGACGTTCCCAATACAAGAGTAAAAGATTTTTATGACATATATGAACTTCATGGTAGTAATTATGATGCAGATAAATTTTCGCTTTATTTTCAAGCGATGGTTTTAATGTATGGCGATGATTTAAAGCAACTAAGTACAAGTTTTTTAGATAAAGAATACATCAAACGACATCTTCAAATATGGGAGAATATGAAAAAGAAATATGAATTTATGGATAAAGATTTAGATTTAGTTGAAGCTGTTTATTACACACGAGCCGTTTTAAGCGAACAAATTCAAAAAATAAATCAAGGTGAATTTACAGAACAAGCAAAATTACTAACAAAAAAATTAGTGATTTAAATAATTTATATTTTGTAGACTAATCAATTATTTTTTGATATAATTAATTAGTCTTTTAAATTGTATGAAAGGAGGTAATTATGAGTAAAATTAAAATGTTTGCCTTAGGCGGATTAAATGAAATTGGCAAAAATATGTATGTTATCGATGTCGATGATGAAATTTATATTTTTGAAGCAGGATTAAAATATGCTGATGATAAGATGTTAGGCATTGATTATATTATTCCTAATTATGATTTTTTAATTAATAATATAGATAAAATTCAAGGTATATTTTTATCTCACTGTCATGACGAACAAATTGGTGCTCTTCCTGACATTTTATATGATATTCCTAATTTAAAAATTTATGGCTCTAAATTCACTTTAGACTTATTACAAGAAGAACTAGCTAAAGAAAATATTAAAGGAAAATTAGTCGAACTAAAACCACATAAAAAAATAAAAATTGGCAAAAATTATATTTTTCCGATTAGCCTGTCACATTCAGTACCAGATAGCTTTGGTTATGTTTTATATACTAATGATGGCGCTATTTTTTATACAGGAAATTTTGTTTTTGATTCTTCAATGCAAAAAAACTACAAAACAGATATCGGTAAATTAGCATATGTAGGAAAACAAGGCGTATTATGTTTATTAAGTGAATCATTATATGCTGATAAAATGGGTTATACTTCACCTAAACATCGTAGTTATAATTATTTAAGAGAAATTATTAATAAAAATCCTAATCGAATATTAGTAAATATATTCCAAGGTCAATTTTATCGTTTACAAGAATTGTTAAACGTTATTATAGAAACTAATCGTAAATTAGTTATTTTAGGTAAAAGTTTAGAAACCAATTTAATTAAAGCTATTAATAATGGCTATGTTAATTTTGATAAATCTCATATTGGTAACATTCATCATTTAGAAAAAGATTCAATAATAATAGTTTCAGACGAAAGAGGAAAGCCATTTTCCAATTTAAAAAGAATTGTTCGTGGATATGATAAGTTTGTCACTTTAACTGAAGATGATACTATTATTTTTGCTTCGCCAGTTTATGATGGTATGGAAAAAAGCGCAACAACTTTATTTGATGAAATAGCCAAAAAAGGTTGTAATTTAATAACTTTATCCAGTAAAAATTTTTATTCCTTACATGCTTCTAGTGAAGATTTAATGTTGATGTTGAATTTAATGCAACCAAAATATTATTTTCCGGTTATTGGTGAATACCGTCATCAAGTAGCTAATAGTGAAGTAGCGCGCCAAATGGGAATGAAAGAGGAAAATATTATTTTAAATTTAAATGGTCAAGTAGCAACATTTATTGATGGTGTATTAATTAACGATAATTCTACAGTAAAAGTTGACGATATTTTAATTGATGGAAAAACTGCCGGTGATATTGGAGAATTAGTTATTAAAGATAGAGAAATGCTTGGTGAAAATGGAGTAGTTTTAATTATTACTATTATTGATAAAACTACAAAAGCTGTTTTATCAGGTCCTGAAATAGTTACAAAAGGATTTGTCTATATTAAAGATAATATTGACTTAATAAAAGAAGCCAAAAATATGGCTTTAGAAATAATTAAAAATAATACGAAAACTTCATATATTGATTATAGCAAAAGCAAAAATGAAATGCGTGATAAAATTGGTAAATATTTTTATCAAGAAACAGAATCTAAACCAATTATTTTAGTTATGATTCAAGAAGTTTAAAAAATATATTATTTCTCAAATAAAAATGAAAAATTATTTTTTCATTTTTTTGTTTATAAAAAAGGAAAGATGACAAGTTTATCTAATATAACTAGTAGGAGGTAAAATATGTTTTATATTAAAAAATATTGGTATATATGTTTAATCTTATTGATCTTCATACTTGTTTTTTTTGTTTTAAATATTAATAATACTAAAGAAGAAATAATCGAAGTTGAACAACCTTTAGAAAATATTACTCAACAAGCTGAAAAAGATATAGAAAGTACTATTAAAATTGATATTAAAGGTGCTGTTAATAATCCTGGTGTTTATGAATTAAAAAAGAATAGCCGAGTTAATGATGCCATTGCTATTAGTGGCGGACTAAAAGACAACGCTGATACAAGCACCATTAATTTAAGTAAAAATTTAACTGATGAAATGGTAATTGTCATTTATACTAAAGAAGAAATAAAAGAAATGCTTAAAGGTAGTACTAGTATTAAATACATCGAAAAAGAATGTATTTGTCCCAAATTAGAAAATGATGCTTGTATTGATAATATTATTGATAATACTAAAGATGATAGTTCAAATGATGGGAAAATATCTTTAAATAAGGCGACTATTGAACAATTAATGACTTTATCAGGAATTGGGCAAATAAAAGCTGAAGCGATAATTAGTTATCGTGAAAAAAATGGTGGTTTTAAAGCAATTGAAGAATTAATGGAAGTTGATGGAATAGGGGAAAGTACTTATAACAAAATTAAAAATCAACTTACCTTATAAAGTATTAATATGCCTTACCATTCTTTATACTTTTTATATAACTAATAATTTAATATATAAAACCAATTATCAAGAGGGTAATATAACTTTAATTGGTTATATCATTAGTATCACATATAAAGAAAATAAAATAGATCTAATTATCAAAGCAAAAGAAAAAATAATTGTTAGTTATTATACAAAAACTAATTTAAATCTAAACCTCGGTGATTATATTTTAGTTAGTGGTGAGTTAAAAAAACCACCTAATAATACAATTTTTAATTTATTTAATTATCAAAAATATTTATTAAGTAATAAAATTTATTATGTTTTAACAGCAGACAAAATAACTAAAGTAAAAGATAATCAAAATATTTTTTATAAAATTAAAAATAATATTTATAATAAAATTAACCAATTAGAAAGTAACGATTACCTTAAAACATTTATACTAGGCGATAAACAAGATTTAGATAATAATATGAAAACAATTTATCAAGAAAATGGCATTAGCCATCTACTTGCTATATCTGGAATGCATATTACTTTATTAGCTAGTATTTTATTATTATTTTTTAAAAAACTTAAAATTAGTCACTTATTAATTAGTTTATTTTTAATTTTTTATACTTTTTTAACCAATTTTACGCCTTCAGTTTTAAGAGCAGTTTTTCTTTTTATTTTTAATAAATATGATAAGAAAAAAACAATAATTTTAATTACTTGTTTTATGCTTTTATATAATCCATATTATATTTATAACGTAGGTTTTTTGTTTAGTTTTGTAATTTGCTTTTATTTAATTTATTTTGGTAAATTAAGTAATCGTTTCAATAATTATTTCCTTAAATTATTAATGACTTCAACTATTTGCTTTATAGCTAGTATTCCTATTATGATTAACAATTTTTATTATATCAATATTATGAGCCCTATAATTAATCTTCTTTTTGTTCCTTTAGTTTCCTTTATTATTTTTCCTTTATGTTTAATTGTTTTAATAATACCTTATTTAGATAATTTATTAGTTTTCTTATTAAATATAATGGAATTTTTGGCTAATTTTTGTAATCAGTTTAATATTAATATAACCTTAGCTAAAGTTAACGTTTATCTATTTATTTTATATTATATAATCATTACTTTTATTTTAATAAAACCAAAATATTTTTATTTATTAATAATAATTATTTTGGTTCATAATAATATCAAATATTTTAATCAAAAATTTTATTTAACTATTATTGACGTAGGACAAGGTGATAGTATTTTATTGGAGTTAAAAAGTAAAAATATTTTGATTGATACTGGAGGAAATAGTTTTAGTAATTATAATATAACTACTCATAAATTAATTCCTTATTTTAAAAGTTTAGGAATTAAAAAAATAGACTATTTAATTTTGACTCA
>CALVKL010000001.1 GCA_944332695.1 uncultured Bacilli bacterium | reverse complement strand
TATAAAACTTACAATCTATTAAAATAGACTATCTGAAAAAGAATAAGAAACATTTTTATAATAGACTTTTAATAGTTAATGAACTTAACGATTATCTTTTTTCGGTTGGTAATGAAGCACAAGAAAAAGTAATTTTTTTATAAATTGCTATGTTAAAAATGATAAAAATTTAACTGAAAAATTAAAAGAATTAATATACGACTAAAAATATGTATGGACAAAATCAAATTTTATCGACAGCCAGCACTGAAAATTTGCTCTTGTAAATTTTCACATATGAGAAAATTCCAAACCCTAAAATTTTAAAAAAAGAAAATATTATGAGAAAGAGAAATATAAAACTAAACATATTTTTAAATAAATTTAAAATGTAAAACATTAGAAGAAAGAACTAACTAACTCAAATTATCAAAATCTCGTTTTAACCGACATTAATGCTATAACAACCATTATTGAAGAAAATATTAATTATTATGGCTTAGCAAAAGATTTCATTATTTAGGTTATTTTGATGATGAAAAATTTTAAAAAAAATTCAAGTTTTAATACTACTTTAATAAAGCTAAAAGAAAAATGAAAACAATATCGTTTTAATCGTTCTTGTTTCTTGTCTAATGAGTTCAACCAAAAATAAAAAAAGTAGTTATCTTTATTAGTATTAATCTCTACTTTTTTTGTATTTTCTTATAAATGTTGTCACTTTTTCAGAAATATTTGTAAGACTTTTAACTTTTAATATCTCCATTAATATTCTCCTTTCGTTCTTACAAATTAATTATATTATAGTCAAAGTTACAATTTCGAAATTTTATTAAAAAAGTAGATTTTTCATCTACTTTAATTAAAACCAAATACATATTACAACACTATTCACAATAGTTTATCAATTCATTAATAGTGGGTTTACTATTTTTCTCGATAACCCAATATTCATCATCTTCATCAAAATTACATCTATATACATCATAAAATAAAGTATCATAGTAAATAACATTACCAGTAGTAGTGGTAGTTGTTCTAAACATTGGAGCTTCATCATTAGTTTTAACGTTTATATAGTCCGTAAATAATAATAGTCCCATTGTAAGAATAAAAACAATTGATACAAATGCTAATCTAATATACCATTTAAACAATTTCATCATTTTTGAAATACCAACCATAAAAACTAATACGCCAAAAACTGAATAAATTGAGCTCCAGCTACTTTCACTTGGGAAAATCATTATTGCTGATATTGAAATAAATAAGCCAAATATAATTAAAAATAAAGAAATAACTTTATTATATTTACTTATCTTTTTTGTAGAGTAATTAATTGTATTTACAATATTTTCTTCAAACTTTTCTTGATACTCATCTTTACTTAATTTTTCACCACTTAATAGTTCATTGATTGTAATATCAAGTATATTACATAAAGGCTTAAATAAAGATAAATCAGGCATATTTTTACCATTTTCCCAGTTTGAAACTGAACGATCAGTTACTCCAAGTTTTTCTGCTAATTCTGATTGAGTTATCTTTTTTCTTTTTCTACATTCTGCTATAAATTTACCAATATGCTCTTGATTCATAAAATAGCATCTCCTTTCACACTAACATTTTATAATGTAAAAGTTTTTTTGAACACGAAACAAACCTTGAGTTCTTACTTTTTATGTATATAATTAACAATTCTAAAAAATTCCTTTATTATATTTTATTTGAGAATACAACATAAATATAAGACCAACTATAATTCCTATAACAATGATATAAAAAAATATTTCTAAATAATAAAGCATTTGTAATATAGAAGTTATCGTTAAACTACTACCAATAATTATAGTTCCTATCCCCATGTATTTTCCATATTTACTTTCATTTTCCTTAGACTCTTTTCTACGATTATACCAGTGAATAGTAGAAATATTACCTCTATAATTCATAATACCTAAACTGATAATTAAAATACCAAATAACATCATTATAATATAACTTACTATTTCTTTTAACGATAAATCTATTATTGATATGGCATAACTTGTAAAAAATAAAATACTACAAGCAAACCATACAATACTTAATGTTAAATTATTTTTATCTCTACAATATTTATATTTATAATACATATACACACAATTATAACTTGCTAATAACATCAAATAACCATTTATATTAAGATTATTTATGATACCAAAAATTACAAGTATTAAAGAAACTATTATTATACTTAACATTCCCATTTTTATTGCTTTAAAATTTTCTATTTCTTTTTTTGTTATATTTAATATATTTTCGTTTGTCTTTTCTTCTATTCTTTTATTATCTATTTTCTCACCTGCAAAAATTTCATTTATGGAAACATCTAAAATTTTACTTAATGGTTCTAATAAAGGGACTCGAACCCTCACGAATTACTTCACAAGCACCTCAAGCCTGCGTGTCTACCAATTCCACCATCTATGCAATTAAAACTAGAGCTTATCTAGTTTTATTATATATTAATTTATTTTCAATACAATAAGGAAGAATCTCGTTTTTTAAAGTATTAGATAACAACTTAACATCGTCATCTTGGCCAAACCACATAAAATCTTCAATTTCTGAAGATGTTGTTAGCTCACCTTCTAACTCGCCATCATATTTGAAAATATGCATATGAATTTTTTTAGTTGGATCACTTGTTGCAATTTCTTCAAAATCCATAACGGGTATTATTTTATTCTCATCAAATATTGCCTTATCACCTAATTCTTCACGACATTATTTAATTGCAGCTTCTAAAGTAGTTTCTCCTTCTTCAACACTACCGCCAATCATTTGAAATGTTGGCCTTTTTCTAGGTTTATCAATTAATAATTTACCATCTTTAAAAAACATTGTTCCCACTACTTTTAACATATTATTTCTCCTTTAAAGCCTTAAACATTTTCTTCCATAAACCATTAGAAGAATAATTTAATATACCTACTTTATATATTTTTAAGCCATATTTTATTAAAATAAAAATTGTAACAGTCATTAATCCAATAGAAATTAATACATCAATAACAGTAAATTCCCCCATAACTAGCAAAGAAGGGCTTAAGATAGCTGATATAAAAGGGACATAACCTAATAGATTAATAATAATTGATCCTTCAAAAGCACCAGCCATCATCGCTAAATAGTAACCTAACAAAACGATTAAAATAATTGGAGTTTGTAATTGTTGAAAATCTTCAGTATTAGTTGTAATACTAGCTAAAATACCAGCTACTAAAGAATAACCTATAAAAGTCAAAATCATTAAAACTAAAACTAAAGGAATTATGTAAACTAATGAATCGACAAAACTCGGAGTAAAAAGACCAGATAACATACCAGTTAATTGCCCAACTAAATCATTCACACTGCTGACATCATCAAAAAATCCTCTAGATGCAAAACCAATAACTGCATATAAAATCAATAATACGCCTTGAATTAAAATAAATAAATTGCCAGCAATACATTTACTGAAAAAATGAACGTGTGGGGAAACATTAGAAATTATTATTTCCATTCCTCTAGTTGTCTTTTCATCATTAATTTCCGCACCAATCATCTGAACTAAGAAAATTACTAATATGAAAAACGGTAAGATAAAGACTGGAAATACTGTTGACGTAATTATTTCCATATTTTCTTCTGCAGAATCTTTATTTTCATCTAAAACAGTTCGATTAATAGTTACACTCGAATTAATTGCTGTCATTTCTTCTTCACTTATATCAAACTTTTCCATCGCCAAATAAACTTTAACACTATTAGCAGCACTATTTATCATCGACATATCTAAAGCATCGACAAAATTATTGCTAATCAATTCAACATTAACAATATTTTCATCACTCAAATCAAAAACTAAAGCAAGAGAATTTTTTTCTTCTTCATTTGTTTTAATCATTTCAATAAGTTCATCTTTAGAATTATCCGAATTAATTATTTCGTAGTTATTTTCATCATTACCAGTTAAATTAAAACTAGCATCAGCCGACAATTTAAAAATATCAAAAGCAACATCCGTGTTATCAATAACATAAATTTTAGTTTTTTGATCAAAGTCACCACCAAAAAATTTAATGATATGATCGATATTAGCTAAACCAATAATTACTAAAGCAATACATATATTAGCAATATAAAACCATTTTGTTTGAACTTTTCTTTTTAAACTAACACCAATTAAAAACTTCAATTTATTTTTCATATGATTCACCTACTTTTGCTACAAAGATTTCATTTAAACTTGGCTCTTCGACAGAAAATTTAGTTACATTATCACATTTTGTAACATATTTGAAAACATCATCAACAATTTTTTCATCTTCAATTTTAACTTCATATTCGTCAGCTTTATTAACGACTGAAACAACCCCTTTAATTTTTTTTATCTCATCTAAATCAATATCACCTTTAATCAAAATATTTTTCTTGCGATATTGTTTTTTTATTTTATTTAATTCACCAGCTAAAACAGCTTTACCATTTAAAAGAACAACTAATTTCTTACAAAATAATTCAACGTGTTCCATTCGATGTGATGAGAAAATAATCATGCTTCCTTTTTCTGACATTTCAACTATTTGTTTTTTAAACAATTCAACATTAAATGGATCTAAACCACTAAACGGTTCATCTAAAATTAATAATTTAGGATCATTAATAATAGCTGTAATAAACTGAACTTTTTGTTGATTACCTTTAGATAACTCTTTTATTTTTTTATCAAAATACTCAGGAATTTCAAATTTTTCTAATAATTCTTTAGTTCTTTTGATAATTTCTTCTTCTTTCATTCCCTTTAAGACACCATAATAAAGACATTGTTCTTTAACTGTTAATTTAGTTAGTAGACTTCTTTCTTCAGTTAAAAAACCTATCTTATCAGTAACATCGTAATTAATTTTTTCTCCATCTAAAGTGATACTTCCTTCTGTCATATCAAGAAGTCCCATAATCATTCTAAATGTTGTTGTTTTCCCCGCACCATTTACTCCTAATAACCCAAAAATTTCTCCTGGTTTTACTTCAAACGATAAATTATCAACAGCCTTAAAGTCACCATAGTATTTTGTAACATTTTCAACTTTTAACATTATAACCACCTCGAATTTTCTATTCTAGCCAATTTATCAATTTCATATTGCTTATAAATTTTTAATAATTTTCTAATTACTTTATCATAACTATCATATATAGAATTATTATTTTCTAAGGTAAAAAATTTTTGAACATATTTATAAAAATCATCTTTATCAGTATATAAACTCATTATTTCATCTAATTTTGCTTTACTCTTTTCACTTTTAATATTAAAAACATATTCTTGATAATAATTAATTAACAATTCAGAAATAATATCGTTTTCGACATATAAGAAATTTACTATCTTATCATAATGTTTGCAACAATTAATTGTTATCATTTAATCACAAATCTTACGATATCATTATAAGTAACTACTATCATTAGTAAAATAAGTAAAGCCATACCAATACCATGAATAGTATTTTCAACTTTTGATGGTAATGGTTTCTTTCTTATTTTTTCAATTATCAAAAATAAAATTCTACCACCATCAAAAGCGGGTATTGGTAATAAATTTATAAATCCAACATTAATGCTTAATAAACTAGTTAAAGAAATAAGACTTAAAAATCCAGCAGCAACTGACTGTCCCACAATGTTATATATACCAACTGGTCCAGATAAATTAGACAAACCTAATTGTCCTGTAAATAAGTAGATAAATGTAACAACCATTTGTTCAATTAAACTAAAGAATTTAGTAACTGCATAAATAATAGCCTCAAAAAAACCTTTTTCAACACTAGAATCTAATGAAAAGCGATATTGATAAGTTGTTCCTTCATCAGTCTCAATAGCATTAGGAACAATTGTAATATTTTTTTTCTCACCATCTCTTAAAATTTCTAATTCAATTGGTTGACCATAATTAATCTGATATTCAATCATTAATCGATCGATATTACCAGTTCTAGCACCATTTAATCTAATAATCTCATCCCCAATTCTTAAACCAGCTTTGTAACTAGGGCCATCATTAGGAACGCTAGAAACAATCGGCTTACTATTAGGATTACCGTTAATTAAACCAATAATAAACAATAAGACAAAAGCTAGAATGAAGTTAAACATAACTCCCGCAACCATAGTTAAAAATCTTTCTTTCCATGTTTTTGATTGCAATTTTTTATCATTAGGTACGTTTTCATCATCCGCAACATCCTCACCAGCTAAAGCACAAAAACCACCAATAGGAAACAAACGAATGCCATACTCTGTTTCATCATTTTTTCTTTTAAATTTAAATATTCTTGGCCCCATACCAATACAAAATTCATAAACATAGATACCTGCTCTTTTAGCAAAAATAAAATGTCCTAATTCATGAATAAAAATAATCAAACTAAGTATTAATACAAAATATATAAATGTCATATAATCTCCTTTACATTAAATAATTAATAAAATAAATAAAAGTTAGAGCAATAAAAATAATGCTATCTAATCTATCTAAAATTCCGCCATGACCTGGCATAATATTAGAAAAATCCTTAATTTTATAATACCTTTTAATTAAAGAAAAAAACAAATCACCTAATTGCCCAACTATTGATAAAAACATTGTTATAAAAATAAGTAATAATAAATCAACATCTTGATTTATTACAATCAAGTAAAATAAAACGCTAACTAATGTTCCAAAAAATAGTCCTCCCAAACATCCTTCAAAAGTTTTATTGGGAGAAATTTCATTAATTTTGTTTTTCCCAAATAAAGTTCCCGTTAAGTGAGCAAAAGTATCATTCATAATTGCAATTAATAAAACATAAATAAAATAGTTTATACTCATATTCCTTAAAATTATTAAACTAGAAAAAGCTACACTTAAAAAAATCATTATTCCTATTATATAAAAACATTTTTCAACATTAAAATTACTCTTATGTTTTATTAATGCTAGGCAACCACTGATTATTAATACAATACCCAAAACTTTAAAATCTAAGATATTATTAAAACTATTTTGAGTAATACTTGTACCAATTAAAAACAAAAAGCATATAAAACTAATTACTCTTAACCAATAATCATCTTTGATAATAAGATCAAGAATTTCTTTAAAAGCCAGTAATCCTACTAACAAAGATAATACATAAAAAGGAATACCACCTATAAATATTAAAGGTATAACTATAAGCAAAGCAACAATCGCACTAACAATTCTTTTTTTCATAATTGATACCTCCAAATCTACGATCACGATTATTATAAGAGTCTAATGCTTGATCAAATTCATCTTTATTAAAATCAGGAAACAAAGTATTAGTAAAATAAAGCTCTGCATAAGCCGCTTGATACAACATAAAATTGCTTAACCGTAATTCCCCACCGGTTCTAATCAATAAGTCCAAATTTGGTAAATCATTGTATAGATATTTGTTGAATAAAGCTTCATTAACGTCATCAATAGCCACTTTATCTTCAATCATTTTTTTACAAGCGTCAATAATTTCCGCATGAGATCCGTAGTTTAAGCAAAAATTTAAAATACCATTTTTATTATCTTTAGTTTGTAAAGTTACATCGTCAATTATATCTAATATTTCTTTTTTTAGCGGTTGTCTTCTTCCGGAAAATACAATTTTAATCCCTTTTTTACTAAATTTTTTAAAATCTTCTTTAAACTTTTTTACAAATAAATCCATTAAATAATTTACTTCTTCATCACTTCTTTTGAAATTTTCTGTCGAAAAAACATATAAGCTTACAACTTTTACACCTTTATCAAATATGTATTGACACAAAGTATCTAAATTTTTTGAACCAGCTAAATGGCCTTCGCTTCTACTTTTACCACGTTTAACGGCCCACCGGCCATTACCATCAACAATTATTCCAATATGATTAGGTACGTTCATTAAATCACCCTATTTAATATTATAATATAAATGGCTATTTAATACAAGAAAAAAGAAGATAAAATCTTCCTAAAACGAATCAATATTAATTTTAACTTTTTTTAAATTATTAGCATAAGCTGAAGCCTGAATAATAGTCCTAATTGCGTTAGCAATAATTCCTTTTTTTCCAATTACACTTCCAATTACGCTTTCATCAACTAGTACTTGAATTGTAATATATTCTTCATCATCTTCAAATTGTTTAATTGAAACCATATCAGGATCACTAACAACACTTTTTACTAAGAATTCGGTTAATTCAACTAAATTCATAATTATTTATCCTTAGACATTTTTGATTCGTGAAATTGTTTTAAAATTCCTTGTTGTTTAAATAATCCTCTTACTGTATCAGTTGGGATTGCACCATTACTTAGCCATTTTTGAGCTAAAGTAGCATCAATTTTAATTTCTGCGGGTTCAACAATTGGATTATAATAACCAATTTCTTCAATAACTTTACCATCTCTTGGGCTTCTTGAATCAGCTGCAACAATACGATAAAATGGTCTTTTTTTAGCGCCCATTCTTTTTAATCTTAATTTAACTGCCATATTTTCACTCCTTTTCTTGGAACATTATAACATACAAAACAAGAAGTGTCAACTATTTTTGGTTGACACTTTATTTTATATAATTTTCATCAATTTTATCTATCTCTTTTAAATCTTCATCTGTTATTTCATCATCAATTTCATCCCAAGGTTCTTCATCTTCTTCAATTGCAATTTTAACCTTTGTTTCGCCAACTATTTCAACACCTAATTCTTTTTCAATATCAAAAGAAATTTGTTTATTATCTAATATATTAACCCCCATACAAGTTGGTTGACTTAAAGTTCTAACAATAATATCTGTTTCACTATTTAAATCAGCATTTTCTTTTAATCTAACATTGAATAAATCATTATATTCAATTTTTTGGTTAACAACAGTTGTTTTAGAATCATTTTCATAAGAATACCAAATGTTAACATCAAACGATCCATCAACACCTATTTTATCGCCCGATTTATATCCTTTAAATTTATGGTTAATTACCCAACATCCTAATATTGTCGTTGGCTGGTCACTAGTAGTTATTTTATAATTATTTTTAAAGTATTTCTTACCTTTACCAATAACTGCTTTAGTGACTATTTCTTTATATAAAGACATATTATCACCTCTCATTTTAATATATGCGATTAATGATCTTTTGTACATAAAAAATTAGCATTAACAAAAAAAATTCTAATTAAAGAATTTTTTTATAAATCAAATTATTCTAAAAACATATTGTCAACAGCATTTTCAATAATTTCATTAGGGATGGTAAGATTTCCTACTTCATTAAATTGAGAAAAATCATAAATTAAGGTATATTTTGAATTGCTAACTTCGCCATCTTCTTCAAAAGTCATTGGAATTATCATCATCATTTTAGTAATATAATTATCATCAATAGTTATTTCAATATTAGTTGTATCCAAATTAATCTTTAATTTGTCCATATCTTCATCAGCATCTAATTCTAAATCTTTTAAAATTTCTTTAATTTGTGTTTCTGATAGAACCACTTTATACGTTTCTGTGTCAACATCTTTTAACTTTTCAACACTTGTCGCATTTTTAAAAACATCGTAATTAAAATCGTTGTTTTCATTTTTGGTTTCTTCTTTATACCAAACATCATCTTCTTTAGTATAAGTTGTAACAATGTTATCTTTTAGTATTGTATAAAGTTCAGTTTCAATTTTCATTCCAAAAATTGAAGTACTTGCAGTTGAATGAGATATACCATTTTTTTCATCAACATCGGAATTCATTGTTACACTTGTTTCTATTGATGAATCTTGATAAGATATTTCATATTTCATGTCTAAAACCATGTGATAATTATCTAAAGTGCTCATCTTATCAGTAGCGTTAGATAAAACTTCTTCTGGACTTTTTGCACATCCCGTAAAAACTATAGCCATAACCAAAACAGCTAATAATAATTTAACCTT
Source organism: uncultured Bacilli bacterium (assembly GCA_944332695.1). Classification (GTDB taxonomy): domain Bacteria; phylum Bacillota_I; class Bacilli_A; order RF39; family UBA660; genus Faecisoma. Next base: position 43,386 of record CALVKL010000001.1, on the reverse strand, counting down.
TTTCATTAATCATCCTCTATATAATTATGTTAACAAAAAAATTAGTTTTTTACAACTAATTTTTCACATAAATTTCACATTTGACACTTATTCGACAATTTCGCCATCCATACTCCACGTTTTAATGCTTGTTATTTTAACATTTACAATTTTTCCTAAATAACTACTATCAGCTTTAACATTAACTAACTTCATCGTATCGGTATATCCTTTTAAACAGTCTTTCTTTTTACTACTATAATCATCTAATAAAACTGAAACAGTTTTATTTAAATATTTATCATTGTTTTCTTTAGAATATTTGTTGATTAATTGGTTTAATTTTTGTAATCTTGCTTCCTTTATTTCTAATGATATACTATCTAACATTTTACTAGCTGGGGTCCCTACTCTTGGTGAAAAGATAAAAGTAAAAGCTGAATCATATTTACAAGTATTAACTATATCTAAAGTATCATTAAAATCTTCTTCGGTTTCATTTGGAAATCCAACAATGATATCAGTTGTTATAGCGACATTAGATATTTTAGATTTTAATTTTTTAAACAGTTCTAAATATTGTTCTTTCGTATAACGTCTACCCATTAATTTTAAAATTTTGCTTGATCCTGATTGTAATGGAAGATGAATATAAGGCATAATATTATCATATTTACTAATTATATCAATCATTTCATCATTAAAATCCCAAGGATGACTAGTTACAAATCTAATTCGATCTATTTTTGTTTTAGCAACATCTTCTAATAAATTTGCCATGGTATAATCTATTTCTAAATCTTTACCATAAGCGTTAACATTTTGTCCTAATAAAGTCACTTCCTTATATCCTTCTTTAATTAAACTATTAACTTCATCAATTATATGTTTAGGCAAGCGACTTCTTTGTTTTCCTCTAGTGTAAGGGACTATACAATACGTACAAAATTTATCACAACCATACATTATATTAACCCAAGCTTTATATTTATTATCTCGTTTAACCGGAATATTTTCTATTACTTCTCCTTCACCAGAAAAAACTTCGATTTCTTGTTTTTTATTATTAGTTGCATTTTCAATAATATTAGGCAAATTGACAATATTATGAGTTCCAAATACAAAATCAATCCATTTATATTTATTTAAAATTTCATCAACAATAACTTCTTCTTGTGCCATACAACCACCAAAACCAACCATTACCTCTTTGGTTTGTTTTAAATGTTTAATTCTTCCTAATAAACCAAACACTTTATTATGAGCGTTTTCTCTTATAGCACAAGTATTTAAAATAATTAAATCAGCTTGTTCTAATGTATCGGTTTCATTAAAATTCATATCGTTTAAAATAGCTTTGATATTTTCTGAATCATGCTCATTCATTTGACAACCATAAGTTTTAATAAAATAGTTCTTATTTATACCTATCGCTTTTTGGGTATTACTTAATTTGTATTTATCTTCTCTTATTTCAACTTTTTTATTAGTTCTTTTTCTTGCTTCGTTTAAATTAGGTAAATTCATACAATCACTTCCTAGTTATAGATAATAGCATATTTATAATTTATTTTCAATACAAAAAAAACAAAAAATTATTTGCTTTAGAATTTAATAATTTTTTGTTTTTCTCTTTCGCTATAACCATTAATCGGAACATTATTAACTCTTATTTCGCCGTTTTGATTAGCATAGACCGTAAAATTGTTTTCACGTATTCTATCTTGTTTGATTTTAGCTTTATTTAATGAGCGACTAATTCGATAATCATAAGCACTTGTTTCATAAATCAAATATATACCAAAATCTGTCAGCCACGAAGCTTCGAGATATTCTAATAAATATTCTTTAAAAAGTTGTAGTTTTTTTGCTGGAACAATAACTTCTACCGTCTTTAATCTATCTTTAAAATTAAATCTTGTTTTTGAAATACTAATATTTAATCCTAACAAATCAGAAACAACATCAACAACAATGCTACTAATTACATCACTTTTTGATTTTATATTTTGTTTCATATTTCTTTTTCGTTCCAAAATTTTTATTAAATCCTCTATTTTAGAAGCACTTAATTGCCCCATTTGATTACCATCAATATCAGTAATCAAAATGTCTAATTTATTTTTTTCTAAAGCTTCTAAAAAAGATATCGTCGGTTGAAATGTATTAGTAATGTTATTATTTGCTAAATCAAAATATTTATTTTGTTCTTCATCATATAAACCAACTTTAATTTTTCTTTGAGAAGTGTCTAAATATAATTGCGTCAATGGATATTTTTTAGGTGTTTTTTTTTCCACATTCATACCCCCTAATTTGACCAATATTCTAACATAACAATTTTATTTTGTCAAATTGTATATTGATAATCAACCGTTTTTATTTTAAGGCTTTTTCTTCCTAGTATTATTTTGTCTAGAATAATATTTTCTAATCTATTTTTAATTATCTTATCAATTTTACGAGCGCCAAATTCTTGATAACAAGTTAAATTTAATATTTCATCAATTACATTTTTATCTATTTTAATTTTTATTTTATTTTTATATTTAGCAATTAATTTATTTAATTTAATTTCAATTAATCTTATAATATCTTTTTCATCTAAATTGTTAAAGTTAATAATATTATCAATACGGTTAATAAAAGGTAAGCTAAAATATTCTTTTAATTTTGAATTTGTAGCATTATTTTTGTTAAATCCAACATTAATTTCATCAAAGCCAACATTAGATGTCATCACTATTACGATATTGTTAAAATAAATTTCATTTCCTTTAGCGTCCTTAATTTTGCCATTATCTAATATTTGAAACAATAAATTAATTATACTATTATTAGCCCTTTCAATCTCATCTAAAATTAAAACAGAAAAGGGTTTGTTTTTTATTTCTTCTAATATTGTTTTATTATCATTATATCCAATATAGCCAGGAGGAGATCCGATAAATCGACTGACACTATGGGCTTCACTAAATTCACTCATATCTAATCTAATAACATTTTTGCCAGCTAAAGATGAGCCAAAATTTAAAGCTAATTCTGTTTTACCCACACCAGATGGTCCAACAAACATTAAAGAATAACATTTATTATCTTTAAATCCCAATTTTATTTTTTTGGCAATATTAATAACTTCTTTTAAAGCTTTATCTTGACCAATTATTTTACTTGATAATTCTTTTTTCATCTCAGTGATAATTTTTTCATTTTCGTTTAAAATTTCATAGATTGGTATTTGGGTTTTATTGTTTATAACATTAGCAACATCATTTATAATTACCACATTTTTATTATTCTTACATAATACTAACTCTAAATTATTAATTTTATCCATTAATTCAAATTCACTCTGTTTATAACTGCTAGCTTTTTTAAAATCGTTATTACTTACTGCTTCATTTTTATTTTTGATTAAATTTTGTAATTCACAATTTAAATTATTATATAAAATTAACTCTTTGCTTTCTTTTAAACTTGCTAACGCACATACTTCATCTAAAACATCAATTGCTTTATCAGGCTGATTTCGGTCATAAATGTATTTATCACTTAATTCAATTATTTTATCAATAATATCATCAGAAATACAAACATTATGATGTTTTTCATAAATTGGCTTTAGTTTTAATAATATCTGTTTAACTGTTTTAGAATTAGGAGCTTCGATAAATACTTTTTGAAATCTTCTTTCTAAAGCTTTGTCTTTTTCGATAAATTGCTTATATTCATCAATTGTTGTTGCGCCAATACATCTTAATTTATTTCGCGCCAAAGCTGGTTTAAAAATGTTTGAAGCATCAATAGCACCTTCTGCGCCACCAGCTCCTACTAATGTATGAATTTCATCTATAAATAAAATTATTTCTTCATTTTCTTCTACTTCTTTTAGGATTTTTTTTACTCGTTCTTCAAATTCTCCTCGATATTTTGTACCGGCTACTAATGTTGCCATATCAAGATTGATAATTCTTTTATTTTTTAAAACATTAGGAACATTACCAGTTGCTATTAATTTACTTAATTGTTCTACAATTGCTGTCTTTCCGACTCCTGCTTCACCAATTAATAAAGGATTATTTTTTGTCCTCCTTAATAATATTTCAATTATTCGTTTTATTTCCTCATCTCTTCCAATAACAGGATCTAATTCATCAGCTTTTTTAGTTAAATCTGTTCCTAACTCTTCTAATAATAATTTTTTATTCTTTTTCTTTTTAAATATTTTATAGCTAAATTCATTATATAAACTATCTAAATCAATATCTAAACTAATTAAAATTCTAATAGCTACTCCTTCACCTTCTTCCAAAAGATTTGAAAATAATGATTCTATTGTGACATCAGTATTATTTTCTTTACAATCAATCATTGCATTTTCCATTACTCTTTTTAATAACGGTGTATATAAAAACCATTCACTTGGTTTACTACCAACGCCAATAGTTTCGATGATTTTATTTTTAAATTTATCATAATTTAGATTATATTGTTTTAATTTTTTTGAGACATTATTATCATTTTTTAAAACAGCTAATAAGAAATGCTCACTTCCAACATAAGGATGTTTTAATTCTGTCATTTCCATTTTAGCATTAATAAGTATTTTTCTTGCTTCTTCAGTAAATTGTCCAAACATATTTTCCTCCTTTATAATATTCTATGATAATATTGATAATATTTAATGTTTTTTATACAACAAAAAATGCGAAGTTCTTTTTTCGCATTTTATTCAATGTATTTTTGTTTTAAAGTTAACTTTAATTTATCTTTAATTTGTCCGCCAGCTTTTATACTTTGATCAACAACAAAACCATAGCCATCTAATTCATAATCAATATCTAATAAATTTAATAAAGCGATGGCGTCGATTTTAGAATATCCAAGTAAATTAGGCATTAATATTTCTTTAGAATTAGTTACTAAAAATACTTTATCACCAGTTAAAACAGTTGTGCCGACACTTGGGTATTGCTTAGTTATTATATCACCACTACCAATAGTAACTACATCTAATCCTTTTTCTTTTAAATCGTTAGTTACTTCTTTAATATTTAAATTAATATAATTGGTAATTTGATAACTATTTATTTTATCATCATTATTATTACTATTGATATATCCTTTATACTTAGCGATTGATTCAATTGCTGATTGAGTCATAGTTTTAAGTCCTATATTACTACCATTATTAGGTCGTTTAACAGAAGCAAAAATAATTATTTCAGGATCATCAGCGGGAAACATTCCTGAAAAAGAATATATATTATCTAACCAGCCTGTTAAATAACCGCCATTTTCTGAATCGTATATTTCTGCTGTTCCCGTTTTTCCAAGAATATCTAATCCTTCAACACGGTAAGCTAAACCTAGCGCGCCTCCTTCTTCATCGTTAACCGCTGCATACATTAATTCTTTTATTTTATCAACGGTCGATTGACTAACAATTCTTTCACTTTTTTGTATTTGTCGTTCATAAGTTACTTCACCATTATTTACTATTTTACTTATTATATTAGGTTTTACCATATAACCGTTATTAGCAATAATACTTAAAGCTTGTAAATGTTGTATCGGTGTAGTAGTAATTCCTTGACCATAAGAAGCGGCAGCCACTTCCACAGGATAGTTAAAAACTAAACTGCCTGATAATTCACGTGGCAAATTAATTTCTGTCTTACTACCAAAACCATATTTTTTAAGACAAGAATTTAAATCATCTTTTGTTATAAAATTTTGAACAATATATGAAGTAGCAACATTACTTGATAAAATAAAACCTTGATCATAAGTTATTTTACCCCAACCTTTTTTGTTCCAATCATATATCTTTGTTCCTTCAACATCAATGTATCCAGATTCATATAATTGATCACCTTGATATGTTTGTTTTTCAATTGCACACATATAAGTATAAATTTTCATAACGCTACCTGGTTCATAAGCAAAAGATGTCAATGGATTTTCATAATTAACTATATTTAATTTATTAGGATCAAATGAAGGACTAGAAGCAGAACCTAAAATATCACCAGTTTTAGCATCCATAACATTAATAGTTATCCATTCTGGATTATATAACGAAGCATTTTCATCAACTACTGCTTCTAAAATTCTTTGTATATTAGCATCGATAGTTAAATATATATCACTACCATCAACCGCTGGTTGATTTGTTTCAGGAGTATCAGGTATCTTATAACCATAGCGATCTTGTTGATAACTAATATAACCATTCATTCCTTTTAATAATTCGTCATATTTTACTTCAATTCCCAATTCGCCAACTAAAACTTCTTCATAAGTAATTTTGTTATCTAATTCAATTTCAATACTTTTCTTTTTAGTATAACCAACAATGTAAGAAGCAAAGTCTCCATTCGGATAATATCTTTTATAACTTTCAATAAAATCAATTCCTGGTAAATTTAACTCTTCAATTTTATTTTTTAAAATTTCACTAATACCCCTACCCCCAGGCCCTAACTCAACTTGATAAGCATCACGATTTAAGAGTTCTAATATTTCATCTACTTCCATATTAATTAAAGGAGATAATGCGGTTGCAGTCATTTGTTTATCAGCTACATGGTATAATTTTTTAGATGATCCTGTTCTACTTTCATCTAAATAAGCTATAACAGTATAACTAGAAAAATCTTGCGCTAAAATATCTCCATCTTTATCATAAATAGTTCCTCTTTTTGCTTGTAATAAAGATGAGTAAGTATTTCTATTTTCGGCAAATTCTTTCATATTAATACCATAAACATTAGGAAATATTGCTAAATAAAGATACTGAAAAAACAAAAGCAAAATAAAAACAAGAAATATACCAAAAACAACCATTGGGGCTTTCCATTTTGCATTTCCTGTTTTCATTAAATCACCTCTTAATCAATAACAACAATATTATCATTATTATACGCTAAACCTAAATCTTTGACAACTTTAGAAACATTATCGAAAGATGTTAATTCACTAATTTGCATAGTTAAACTTTCTACTGTTTTTTCTTCACTAGCGATTTCATATTTAACTTTTTCATTACTCATTTTATAATTTCCAATACTAGCACCAAAAAAGATTTTAATAACAATAGATAAAATAAAACATAAAGCTCCACTAAAATATAATAATTTTTCACATTTACTTAACTTTTTATTCTTTTTTGCCATATTATCTAATCCTTTCAATTATTCTTAATTTAGCACTTCGTGCGCGATTATTATTATTTATTTCTTCATTTTTTGGTGTAATATTATCAATTATTTTATATTTAGGTTGATATTCTATAGGAATAATTGGTAACTTACTTAAATTATTGTCAATTTTACTAACTTCATCAAATATCTTTTTACAAATTTTATCTTCTAATGAATGAAATGTAATAACTGCAATTCGACCATTTTTATCAATCAACTCTAAAGCTTGTCTCAAACTTTTTTCAAAAACATTTAATTCATCGTTAACTTCAATTCTAATAGCTTGAAATACTTTTCTTGCGGGATGTTTTTCTTTTTTGTAGCGGAAAGGGACATTATCTTTAATTATATTAGCTAATTCCAAAGTAGTTGTTATCGGCCTATTTTTAACTATTCCCTTAGCAATACTAACGGCATACTTTTCTTCGCCATATTTTCTAAAGATATCGATTAATTGTTCAACACTATAATTATTAACAACATAATAAGCATCTAACTCTTGATTTTGATTCATTCTCATATCTAATCTAGCATTTTTTTGAAAACTAAAACCACGATCTTTTTCATCTAATTGTGGACTAGAAACTCCTAAATCATATAATATTCCATTAACTTTCGTAATATTTTCTTTTTTTAATTCTTCTTTCAAATTAACAAAATTACTATTGATTATTTTATAATTAGAACCAATTTGTTTTAATTTTTCATCGGCAGATATAATTGCATCTTTATCTTGGTCAAACGCATATAAATATCCTTTTTTTATTTTTTTTAATATTTCACTACTATGACCAGCATAACCTAATGTGCAATCAACAATTATACTATCTTCCTTTAAATTTAAACTATCGATACATTCTTTCAACAAGACACTTATATGCATACTTTCACCTTAAATGTTAGGAGCAAACAAACTATCAGCAATATCAGAAATAGAATCCTCGTTTTCCAATAAGAATTTGTCCCAATTTTCTTTTGCCCATATTTCTAAACGGTCATTAACGCCAATAATAATGCAATCTTTTTTTAAATTAGCATATTTAATCAATGGTTGACTTATATTTAATCTTCCTTGTTTATCAAACTCGCAAACAGTAGCGCCTGATAAAAAGAACCTTAAATAATTACGAGCGTCTTTGGTATTTGGTAATTGTTTATATTTTAATGTAATATTATTCCACTCTTCTTTTGAATAAATAAATAAACAACCATCTAAACCTTTAGCTACGATAAATTGTTCACCTAAATCATATCTTAATTTAGCTGGAATAATAATTCTTCCTTTATCATCAATAGCGTGATGATATTCACCCATAAACATAAAATCACCCACTTTTAACCACTCATAACCACCGTTTACCATAATTTTACTCTCTTTTGATACTTTTGTAAAGATATTTTTGTAAATTTTTACAAAATAAAAGAGGAATTCTCCTCTTTAAAATAGACATGATCCTAAAATTATAGCTAACAAAATATATAAAACAACTATAATAAGATAATTATTATGGTTACATGCCTTATTACCTGTTTCGCAATTCATATTATCACTCCTTTAAATATAAGCTCCAAGTATAATTATTAAAAGAATAAAAAGTACTAATACGATAGCAGCTCCAGATATACCATTGTTACAACACATATAAATCATCCTCCTTTTTGTCTTTTCACATTATTGTATGGTAATTTGAAAGTTTTGTGATAGATAATGAAAAAATATTGTTTTTTTTATTTATTTTTGTTATAATTGATTTGCATGTAATAAAGGAAAGGATTAAGGTTTTATGAAAAGAAAATATTTATTACTATTATTGTGTGTGCCTCTTTTAGTAACAGGTTGCGGAAAAGTACCTGAATTACAAAACGGGCAACAAGTCGTGGTTGAATTAGATGGCAAACAATTTACAGCCGAAGAATTTTTTGACGAATTGAAAGATGGCTATGGTACTACAGCTTTAGTTAATTTAGTTAGTAATTATATTACTGACAAAGAAATAACTGAAGAATTAGCCGAAGAAGCTGAAGAAAAAGCTCAAACTGAATATAATACAATGTATGCTTATTACAGTAGTAATTGGAATGAGGTTTTAGCTAGTAGTGGTTATTCTAGTGGTAAACAACTTTTAGAAGATATCACAAATAACTATCGTCAAAGTTTAGTTTTAGAAAAATATCTTAAAGAAAGTGTTATTACGGAAGAAGAAATTCAAGAATACTATGATAATAGTATTTACGGTGATTCAACAATTAGACACATATTAATTATTCCTGATGTTGATGATGATATGGATTCTGCTGAAGTAACAGAAGAAGAAGAAAAAGCTTTAGAGGAAGCGAATGAAATTATTACAAAATTACAAAATAGTGAAAATTTTGAAGAAGATTTTATTAGCATTGCTAAATTACAATCTGATGATACTGGAACAGCTAGCGAGGGTGGCTTACTAGAAAATGTTAATAATAACAGTGATTTAGCTGAAGAATTCTGGGAAGCAGTTAAAGATCTAGAAACAGGAAAATATACAACTACTCCAATTGAAACAGAGTTTGGTTATCATATAATTTATAAAGTTAGTCAAAAAGATAAGCCATCTATTGACGAAGTAAGAGAAACAATATTAAACAACTTAGTAGATGAGATGTTAAGTGAAAATAATGCTTCTATCATTTATTGGGCTGGCTTAAGAGAAAAATATAATATGACTATTCATGATGATACAATCAAAAACAACTACGAATCTTTATTAAAACAATATCAAAAAGATACCGAATAAGGTATCTTTTTTGAATATTATTAATATCTAGAGTACCACGTCACATATAAATCAGGAAAATTTATAACATATTGTGGATAAATAAATCCGGCACGATAACTACCATAACCATCACCAGCATTTACTTTTTTAGTAGATATCTCTAAATGAAGATGAGCACCAGTTGTACAAAAATTTCCATAAGCATCTTTATCCCAATAATCAGTAGCTGGATTACCACCCATAATAGCTATTTTAGTTGTCTTACTTACTACTTGACCTATTTTTACATTTATTTTTCTCAAATGCCAATAAGCACTTGTATATATTTTTCCATTAACATTATGTTGAATAAAGATTTTTCTACCTCCACAATTACGTTTATATAAACCAGAAGAATCTTTTTCTAAATCTATAATGTTTGTTACAACACCATTAGCAATTGGATAAACATCATAGTCAGTATAATTAGCCCCACTTCTTGATAAATCTATTCCATGATGCATACTGTAAATACCAGTGACTGGATTATAACGTGGTCCGGCCCATCCTGTCACCTCTCCTATTGCTAAAGGGTACCAAAAACTAGTATCATAAGGCGTACTTGAAGCTATACATGCATCTAAATCATCAGTATCCTTACACCCCGCAGCTTCATAAATTTTTATTTCATTTTCTTGCGCTTTTATTTCTTCTTCTATACTTAATGCATAATCATCTAGTTTATCAACTCGTAAAGAAATTTCTACTATTTTATCTTCTAATTCATCTCTTTGATTAGATAATTCAATTTGTTTTTTTGATAGTTCTTCCGTTTTCTTTTTATTATCTATAATATTTTGACGATATTCAGCTACTAATTGTTCATTATACGATGTAAGTTGTTCAGAAACAGCCAAACGATAAATAAAATCCGTAAAATCTTTAGCTCCAAAAGCATATTCTAAATATGAATTTTCGCCACTTGAAACTTGAAAAAATACTAATATATCTTCTATTTCTTCTTCTTTATTTTCTATTTCAATATTTAATTGCTTTATTTCATTATCCAAATCGAGAATTTGTTTTTGCGTATTAGCAATATTTAACTCAATATCATTTATTTCGCTTTTAGCCTTTTTTAATTCTTCTTCCGATAACTGTTGTTCTTGTTTGTTTTTTTCATATTTTTCCTTAAACTCAGCTAATTCTTTTTTTAAATCCCCTAATGTTTCAGCAGACGCAACAGGGATATTTAAATTAGCAATTAATAAACAAGCAACAAATAATAATTTACTAACCTTTTTCAATCATACCACCTACTATCAATTATATCATATTTTAGATAAAAAAAAAACTAAATTCAGTTTGCTTTTTTAGATTGTTAATTTTCATTTGGAATTCCATTTTTATTATAGTTAATATACTCTATAAATGTTAAAATGAAAATTGACAAAAATTTCAAAGTTAAAAGTTGTAATTTGTTGGCTTTTACTTTAACATTTATGACTTTTTGTTTTACAATTTATAATAATCTTTAAGGTTATATCATTATATAATTTACTCACAAGACCATCTTCTTTAAAAAAAACAGTATCTAAATAAGATACTGCAAATATAATTTCTATTTTTCATCATATGGCTATCACCATTTAAATTATATGTTGTACTTATTCCTTGAATTGCTGTAAATAAATTTGATATTGTTGTATATCTTAAACTACTTACATTGGGTTTTATTGTTATTGTATGCTCTGATTTATTACAATTCGCACTATTTGGGCTACTATTGCAAGTACTATCTGTTGTACTTATTTCAAACTTGCCTACCCATATTCCAGTCAATTCTTGAGTACCAAAAGTAAATGCTGGATGGGTATACCAATTTCCATTAGTAGCATTAGTACACGTTTCACTACTATCTCCTGAACCACTTACGGCATCAACGCAACTTACTGTTCCGGCTGAAGAGGTTCCATTTTCAAAAGTTATTTGTATTTCTAATGGTTCTATACTTCCATTATCAGCATTAAATAGTTGATATTTATATCTCGGTATCCATACATACCATAGCGCAATATCATCTTCACTTATAGTATCGCCAACATTTTTACTTACGCCACTATTTAATATAACGGCATTAGCCCATTCTTTAGAATCATAATTATACCATGATTTCTGATCATCTGTTGTATATACCCAATTTGTTCCATCATATTTAACTGGTATCATATTATCTAATAACTCTGGTTTATTAGCTCCACTATAATCCAGTTTTGGTTTTTCTAAATCTCCTTCAATCATTTGATTATCTTGTAATGAATATATATGATCATTACTTTTTACTTTTAGCCATAATAATTCAGCTTTATATATTATTTCTAATATTTCAGCATTTCCTAAATTAACCATTTTCTTTATCTCTTCTTCAGTAAATGATGTTTTATTAGAACAATCAATATCATCACTTGTTAATGTTCCCATTTGTTTTTTCATTTCACTTGTTGCACAATAATTATTTATACCATTTAAAATCATATTAGATTCTGACTTACCTGCGGAAATCCTAGCATCATCTACTACATCTAATATGATTGGGGTGGCTATTAATGCTACTATTGCTAATATGATTATTACAGCCAATAACTCTATTAACGTAAATGCTTTATTTAGTAAATTGCCCCCCCATTTTTGTATATCGTTAATTTTTTCATTTTTTATCTCTCCTATCTTTAAATTAACTCGTTATATTGTATTTAAAGTATACAACAAAAACAAGGCAATTATCAATTAATCAATTGTAATTTAAAATGATTAAAAAAACAAATAAGTATATTACTTATTTGTAAATAATTAATTTTCTTTTTCTAATTTATTTAATATTTGTTTAATAACTTCGATAGTTTTTACTCTAACAGAATCAGCTGTTTTTTCTAAAACTGGTGTTCCTTTTTCAATAGCATAATTTAATAATTCATTACACTTTTCTTCTATTTGTTTAGCTTTTTGTTTAGCAACTTTCATTACTTTTTCTTTATCCAAGTCTTCTAATTCAGCTTTAATTTCTTCGATTTTATTTTCGACAGTATCCTTTACTTCATCAACGTCTATTTCTTTAGCTTTTGCTAATAATTCATCAAATTTTTGTTTTAATTCTTTTCTTGTTTCAGCACCTTTCTTAGGGGCAAACAAAACTCCTAATCCAGCACCTACTAAAGCTCCAGTTAAAAACTTCCCAAATCCATTTTTTTTCTTACTCATTGTTATCACCTTTCTTCTTTCTATTTATTAACCAATTAATACCGCTAGCTATAGATGATGCAATACGGTCACTAAAAGAATTAATTACATCTGTTGTGTTATCAATCATATCAAATAACCCATTTAACTTATTAACTTTATTATCAACATTATCCATAATTTTATTAACTTTATTTAAAGTTTTAATAAGTTTAATTATTGCAACAATAGCTACTACTATTAGTATAATCAAAGTTAAAAATAATATTAACACAAATAATTCTTTTACGTCAATTAGCATTTTTATTCTCCCTTCTCATACATACTATCAATTAAATCAAACAATTCACTTTCGGTAATTGGTTCGGTTTTTGATGTCATTTCTTCTTCAACCATATTGACATCATCGATAATATTTATTTCTTCTTTAGGTTCTTCAACCAATTCATCAAATAAGTCTTCTTTGTCTTGTCTATTAAAAAGCAAATCGTTGGTATTTAGTGTCCTTTCTAACTCATCTTCTAAAGTACCATACGCTTTTTTTCTCACTTCATCGATTGAAATACTAGTACTTGTAAAAGTAATTCGTTCTTCTTTTTTAGGAGTTATATCCTCTTTGTTATAATTTTTATCTAAAACTCCATACACCGGTGAAATAATTGGTGTTGGTTTAAATTGTTTCTTTTCTTCTTTTACTTTAGTTTGTTCCTTCAAATAACTAGATTTAACTTCTTTTTTAGGTTTTTCTAATTCTTTAAAATATTCATCATCAAAAAATATCGGTGTGTTTTTTTCTTCTTTAGGTTTTTCTTCCTGATTCGGAACCTCTTCTACTTTAGTTGGCGCTGGTATTTCTACTTTAATCACTTCACTTTTTATTGGTTCTTCTGATTCATCAGTAAAAAAATTCATCATTTTATCAAGTAATCCCATTTTATTCTCCCTCCGGTTCCAATTTCAAAAAGCCATTTGTTTCTTTTTTAGATGTAAATATATCATATTTTTCTTCACTTACTAAAAACTGTTCATCTAAAACAATTCTTACAATGTTATCATTAAATTTAACAGTTGATAGAATGTACGAAGTATTTAAAATTATATCATTAATATCTTCATAATCAGCTTCAACTTCTATTTTAGAATAGTTATACATAAATTCAATAAAATATCGGCCATTATCTTGTTTATTTATTTCCAAATAACCTTGTTTCCCATTTATGTCTATTTTTTTTGAATAATATGCTTCCGAATTTTCTTTATAATCTTTTGTTACTTTATAATAATAACTAATTATATCAATGTATAAATAATAATAATTACCATTAGAATATAATACATCATTGTAACTATTTGTATCAATGTAAGTTACACCTCTTGGTACATAATATTTATACCCATTACCAATTTGATTATATAAATCATTGTTTTTTGACAAAACAACACTTACAATATTATCAACATCACTGGTATCAATTCTTACAACAGAACATCCAGCTAATAAAAGTAGACAACAAAGCAGTAATATTTTCTTCATTCGATTCACCTACTTGTATATATTATAACAAATTTTACAATATTTTGGCAATTTTATTTTATTTTTTTTTATTTACTTTACAATGAGCTTTTAATTTATAAATAGGCATACCTAAAGATACAAATTTTTTTTCATATTCAGTCGGAATATTATCCTCGTCTAAATTAGTATATAAGTCCAATTTTATTTCATCAAATAAGTAATCTTTTTGACTTAAAGTTACTAGTGAATATTCAAATAATGACTTGTTATCTGTTTTCATTTCAATAATATTATCGTCTTTAAATATTTTAGAGTATTTATCTAAAAATAAAGGACTAGTTAATCTTCGATCAGCATGTTTTTTCTTTGGCCAAGGATCAGAAAAATTTAAATATATTTTAGATATTTCTTTATCAAACATTTCTTCAATCATATTAGCATCAATATTGATAATTTTTAAATTATCTAATTCTATATTTTCCAGTTTTTTAACAGCCTTAACCAATACACTTGCATATTTCTCAATACCGATAAAATTAATATCAGGATTTAATTTTGCTTTATTTATAATGAAGTCGCCTTTGCCCATACCTATTTCTATTTCAATTTTGTTTTTGTTCTTAAAGAGTTGTTGGGTTTTACCTTTATATTCTTTAGGCTTTAATACTACATATTTACATTTACTAATTATATCTTGTGCATTTTTAATATTTCTTAATCTCATAAACTTCACCACCTTAATTATACACCAAAATTATAATAAAGCATATAATTAATTAGAAAAAGGAGGTAATTATGAAAAAAGATCGCAATTGTGGGGGTAATATGCCAATCTATAATATGGGACAATTTCCTGTTATGCCATTAATGCCAATACCTAATACGCCTTACCAAAATATGAACTATCAAAATATGAATTATCAAACTGATAATCAATCTGATATTATGACTAGAATATCTAATTTAGAAAAAAGAGTAAATACCCTTGAAGGAATTATTAATTCTAATAATTCTTACAACACATCAAATTATCAAATGATGTAATATTAAAAAGATGATTGTTCATCTTTTTAATTTAACTTTTGAATATTTATGATAAGCGTTTTTTCTTGCCTCATAAGATTTTTTTATACTTAAAAGAATATTCGCTTTTATCATGTCAGCATAATATTTTTTTTGACTATCTATCTTTTTAAATTTTTTCTTAAAAAAGCCTAAACTATTGGCATAAACTAAATACCAATTTTCATCAATATCATCATCTTTTAAATCGGTCCATAAATAATACTCGCTTATTCCTTTGGCGGTTCTTTTTCTTAACAGTATAAAATAAATTAAGAATATAATAGCCATAACAATAATTATTAAAGAAGAGTAATATGTATCGTTATTTATCAAAAAACAGCCTAAAATTATTCCGCCAATACAATAAATACTTCCAATTAATTTAAATAATAAAACATCTTCATAATATTCTTCATTTTCCGCTTCTAAAGTAGCAAAATTAAGCCAATTAGAATAGTTTTTCAAAAATTTGTCAAATTCCTCTTGAGCTTTATATAAAATTTCTTTTAAAGTTATCTTGTTTTGCTCGTCAAATAACATTTTTATTAGTTTTTCTTCGCTTGCTGACAAGTTATTTTTTTTATTTTTCTTTAAAAGTTGTTTATTAGTATCAAAAGTAATAATATCTTTTTCAATTAAATATAATAGTGAAGAAACTAAATCATTATTAGTAATTCTTTTTCTTAATAAATAGCCAATTTTAAAAGGATTCTTCTTATCTAAATTACTATCAACTAAATTATAATTATACTTTTTATATAGTTGATATAAAATAATAATTAAACCTATTATCCAAATAGTTATAATACTAGTTAAAATAACTTTGGTTATTTCTTCTTTTCTTTCTATTTTAGGTTCAATATTCATTAATTTTACCATCAATTCTGTTTTTAATCTATCAGTTTCTTTTAAATTTGAAACTTTTTCAAAAGCAATATTATAATCATTTCGATTATAGTTGTTTTCAACTTTATCAACAATATTATAAGCTTCTTCCCTTAATTGATTATACTTTTCATCTTTGGGATCAATTGCTTCTAAATCCAAATTGGCTTCTAATTCGTTTATTTTTTCTAAAATTTTTTCATTATTTTTTTTATTTGTCGAAACAATATTATTGTCAAAAATTAATCGAAAATCAAAAGTTTTATCTATTTTTTTTATATTAATTTGCAAAGTTTCTTGATCAATATATTTTATTTTTGCTTCAACACCATGAGTCCATATTTTTAAATTTTCCTTATTTTTAGGAATATGAATGGTTATTTCTAAATTAGATATCGGTTCTTTAATATCGGTAAATAAATACATGGCTAATTCCGCTACATCTTGATGTTTAACAACCATATCTTCTAAAGTGTAATCCAGATAAAAGTCTTTATTCATTCGACTGGGATTATATATTTTATATATTTGACCATTTTCAGTATGTTCGACAGTATAAATGCTATGATCGCCTTTATCAGCTTCGTCAACCAATTTAAATAAATCTCCTTCTTCTTGTAAATCTTTAATTTCCGTTTCACTAGAATAATTGATTGCTAAAACTTCGTTTAATTTTAAATCTGCTCCATTATATAATTCTTTATTACTACTAGCTAGCATATCACCTTTATAGCCAATATAATTATTTTTATAATTAATAGTTTTCTGATAACCATTGTAAACACCAGTCATTTGAAATGCTTCAATAATCTTTACATCACCATTTTGTAAAACGGTTAAATCAACTCGATAATTAGCTACTTTATATTCCGCCAAACCGATTGGCATAAAAATAAAAAAACAAATTAAAAAATAAATCATTTTTTTCATTGATTACCTCCAAAAAAAGCTTACTAATGTAAGCTTAAAATTGTACTTTAGGTACCTCTTTAGAAGCTTCATCTATTTCATAGAAAGCTTCTGGTTTGAAATTAAACAATGAAGCTATGATATTTGAAGGAAAAACTTCTAATTTATTTTTATAATTAAGCACAGCATCATTATAAAATTGGCGAGCATATTGAATTTTGTCTTCTGATTCTTTTAAATTGGCTTGCAAATCCATAAAATTAGTATTTGCTTTTAAATCAGGATATGCTTCAGCAACTGCCATAAGTCTTCCTAAAGCTCTACTTAATTCACCATCAGCTTTAATTTCTTCTTCCATTGTTTTAGCGTCAAAAAATTTGTTTCTAGCCGCAACGACATTTTCTAAGGTTTTACTTTCATGGCTAGCGTAACCTTTTACTGTTTCAACTAAATTAGGAATTAAATCAACTCTTCTTTTTAATAATACATCAATTTGAGCCCATTGATCTTTTACTTTGTTTCTTAAGTGAATTAAGCTATTATAAGTTCCCACAACAAACCATAATATTAATAATACAATCACACCAATTATAATTAATACAATCATCCAACTTTGCATATTATTTACCTCCAATTATATTATACACTACCTTGAAATAAAAATAAATACATATTTTTATTTTTTTTAGACAAAATAAAAACGAAAGGAAATGATGGTTATGAATATTAATATTAGACAACATATTTTGAATAATTTTAAAGATGCTAATAAGAGTGAAATAAAGGCATCAATTGAAGCTTCAATTGAAAAAAAAGATGAAATTACTTTACCAGGATTAGGAGTTTTTTTTGAAGTGTTGTGGGAAAATAGCGACGAAAATAGTAAAGAGTATATTATCAATACTTTAAAAAATTCATTAAAATAACAAAAAAAGGTTGACAAAATCAATCTTTTCAATTAGTATATATAGTACCAATTCGGAAGTATGCGAATTGGTGCTAGTATCACACTAGCCAACCCCTTTTTATTCTTTTATGCGAACTATTCCTCAGGGGGGGAATAGTTCTTTTTTGTACCTTTTTATCCTTGTACAGTTCCATTGTATTATATGACAAACAATTAAGTCAAGACATTTTATTTGTAATAATGTCAACATATGTCAACTACTTTAATTTAATTTTATTATTAGCCACTTCCTCTAGAGCTCGACCAATTGGTTTTTTAGAAACATATTCATTCTCTTTTAACTGATAATAATTAGTTTCTTCCATTTCATGAACTCTTTTAGAAACAATATTTACCAATAAATATTTTGAACCAACTTGATTAAGTAGTTTATCAATAGATGGATAAATCATTTTAATCACCTTCCCTATATTAATAATAAGGCAAAATTAGTTTATTAGCAATTGAAATACTAAAATTTGACATTATTTGACATATTTTAATTAATTATATATTTTATTTTTCTTCAAAACAATACCACCATTAATGATAAAATATATGATATCATTTTTTATGATAAAAACTTGTTATTAATTGTCCATTTTAAATTGCTAATATCACCTTTTAAAATTAAAAATATAATAAACTCATGTTGGATAATGATATAGGCAAAAAACAATGAATATATTAAAATTTTATTCATCAGTATCGCTTACTAAAAAACTAAAAAATTTTATTTAGTTTTTTCTCTTTTCTTTTTTTAAACAAAATCCGCAATTACTACATACCTTTAAATTACCATCAATTTCTTTACCACATTAACTACAAATAATTTTAGATATCAAAAATTGTTGTCATTAAAACTAAAATAGTTATCTTTACCTATAATTATATGATCTAAAACTTTAATTCCTAATAATATTCCTGCTTCTTTTAACTGTCTAGTTATTATTATGTCATTATTAGATGGATTAATATCACCGGTGGGATGATTGTGAATACAAATAATGCTTGAAGCACTTAATAAGTAAGCTTCTTTAAATATTTCTCTTGGATGAACTAAACTTTCGTTAATAGTTCCCACAAATAATAATTTATCTTTAATAATATGATTTTTAGTGTCTAAATAAACACAATAAAAATATTCTTGTTGTTTATTACCTATTTTATTTTTATAATAATCAAATATACTTTGCGAAGAATAAATTTTAATTTGGTTAATATTATTTATTTTATTATTAATTCTTTTCCCTAATTCAATACTAGCTAATAATTCACAAGCTTTAGTTTTACCAATACCTTTAATTTTAATTAAACTTTCTAAATTAATTTCTTTTAAATTATTGATATCTTCAATTTGTTTTAAAATATTGCTAGCTAAAACTTTAACTGAATAATTTTTGGTTCCTGTTTTTAAAATTATTGCTAATAATTCTTCATTACTTAAATATTCAACCCCTTGATTAATTAATCTTTCTCTGGGCCTTTCATTCAATGGCATATCTTTGATTAAAACATTCATAATTCCTCCTATTCTTGGTATTTGCTTAAAACTTGTTTACATATTTCTTTAATTGTATATTCGTCAACTGTACTTTTTAATACCATATCATATTGTCTTAATAATTGTATAAAATCTTGATTGGTTAATGTTGTTGTTTTAACAATTGTATTAATTCCTTCATCCTTATAATATTTTTGAATTTTAGCAACATTTTCACCATCTAAAGAAACGCCAATATATACATAATACATATTATCAATAACACTATATATATAATCTGACAAATGACTAGTATTTTCTTGCATACTTTCCATACTAGAATAGACACCTTGTTGAATTAAATAAGCGGTAACACTTTCATTAAAAACGGGAAAGATATCTGTATTTTCATATTCTTTTATCATATAAAAAGATAATAAAAAACCGACTAATAAGGAGGTAATGATAGTTAATATATATTTTTTCATATTTATTCACCATTATTATCATACCCTATTAATCAGTCAAATTTTGTCGAATTTATTTAATTAATTCATTTATTTTAGTTACAATATCATTAACATGAACATCAAAACACTGACTAGTTTTTCTTATTTTTAATTCTACTAAATTGTCTTTCACTTTTTTACCAATCGTAATACGATATGGAATTCCTATCAAATCCATGTCGTTAAATTTAACTCCTGGTCTTAAATCGCGATCATCTAAAATAACGTCTATCTTATTATTAATCAAGTTATTATATAAAGCATTAGCTATAGATTTTTGTAAATCATCATTTTTATCAATTAAAACAATACAAACTTCAAAAGGAGCTATATTAATTGGCCAAATTATACCATTATCATCATTGTTTTGTTCAACAACACTAGCCATGATTCGGCCTAAACCTATACCATAACATCCCATTGCTACTGGTTTTAAAGTGTTTTTTTCATCTAAATAATTTAATCCTAAAGCCTTTGAATATTTAGTACCTAATTTAAAGGTATTACCTATTTCAATCCCATTTTTAAAATATAATTTTTTACCACATTTAGGACAAATATCAAATTCTTTAACATTTTTAATGTCTCCCACATAATCATAAATGAAATCGGAAGTATTAACATTTATGTAATGATAGTCTGTTTTATTTGCACCAACAATATAATTATATTTATATAAAATATCGTTATCAATTATTATTTTAATACCTAAATCAATTGGGCCAGCAAAACCGATTTTAGCATTTGTAATTTTTTCTACTTCTTCAAAACTAGCTAATTCTATTTTTGTTCCATTAACTAATTTTCTTAATTTTGTTTCATTAATTTCTCTATCACCACTTACTAAGCAGGCATAAAAAACTTCATCAATTTTATAAATTAATGTTTTAACAAATTTTATTTTATCCTTTTTTAAAAATTTAGATATTTCTTCGATACTTTTAGCATTTGGTGTATGAACTAATTTTCTTTCTTTATGTTTTTCTACTTTTTCTTTATTAATAACACATTCACTTACTTCAATATTAGACGCATAATTGCAATCACATAAAACCAAAACATCTTCGCCAATATCTGTTACAGCTTGAAATTCTTCACTTAATAATCCACCCATAACTCCTGTATCAGCTTTAACAATGCGATAATCGATTCCAATTCTATCAAATATTTTTTTATATGCCTCAAACATTTTGCGATAAGATTTATCTAAACTATTGGCATCAGTATCAAAGCTATAAGCATCTTTCATAAAAAATTCTCTTACTCTAATAAGACCAAATCTAGGACGAGGTTCATCTCTATATTTATTACCAATTTGATAAATATTAAAAGGTAAATCTTTATAAGATTTTACTTTCATTTTAGCAGCTTCTACAAAAAATTCTTCATGAGTAGGTCCTAAAACTAGTGATCTATCATAGCGATCTTTTAAGCTAAACATAGAAGAACCGAAATTATCTCTTCTTCCACTACTAATATAAACATCTTCAGGTAGTAAATTAGGCATCAACAATTCATTAGCGCCAGTATTATTCATCTCTTCTCTAATGATATTTTCAATTTTTTTTAAAACTTTTAAACCTAATGGCATGTACATATAAATACCATTCCCGATTTTTTTAATCATGCTACTTTTAACTAATAAATTACCACTTAGTGTTTCTTCATCTTTAACATCTTCTCGAAATGTATAAAAAAAACTGTCACTTAAGCGCATAAAATCACCTCAACAAATTAATTATACCATATTTTCATAAAAATGAAACTAATCGCAACATATTATTCATTAAAAAACTTAATAAGTCCTTCTTTAATTGATATAGCTACTTTTTTTTGATATTTCTCTTGTTTTAATAAATATCGTTCATTAGAATTAGAAATAAATCCCACTTCAATTAAAATACCCGGTATCTTAACACGATTGTATAAATAATGATCATTTAATTTTTTGTATTCTCTTTTTGAATTTAAATCTTTTCCTAATTGTTCTTGCATAATTTTAGCTATTATTTCATTTTTTTCATTAATCGAATTATAAAAAACTTGCGCTCCTTTCCAAGTTGTAGATATATCTGAATTTAAATGGATTGATAAATAAATATCGGCATTTGATCGATTGATAATATTTGCTCTTCTGGATAAATCACTTCTTTTTCGTAACTGTGCATAATTAGCTGATAAATCATAATCACCATATCTAGTCAAATAAACAATTGCGCCATTTTTTTCTAACTCTTCTTCTAGTTTTAAACATATCTCTAAGTTAATATCAGATTCATAAATATCATCCCAAACAGCGCCAGGATCTAATCCCCCATGACCAGGATCTAAATAAATAACTTTACCTAAAAGAGGTAAATTATTAGCTCTTACTATTGCTAAAGTATACAAACTAATTATAAAAATTACTAAAAAAAACAGTTTGTTTTTCATATTATCACCACTATAATAATATGAATTAATTAAAACTGCTATGATTTAATAAAAAGACCTACTTAGGTCTTAAAAATGATATTTTTATACTATTATAATCTTTACACACTTATCTATTTTTAGTTTTTCTTTGATTCTTCTAAAGCATGTAATTGAGCATATTTTTCAACTTGTTTATTTATTAAATCATAATCAGTTCTATAATTTAGCCCAATCGCTGCCTTAACTTTTGATAAAGTTTCTGAAGCTTTAATTCTAGCTTTATCACTACCCGCAAATAGTATTTGATATACTTCAGGTATGTTTTTTTCTAATTCATGTCTTCTTGCTCTAATTGGGGCTAAAATATCTTCAAGAACATAATTTAAAAATTTTTTTACTTTCATATCTCCTAAACCGCCACGTTCATAATGTGCTTTTAATTCATCTAAATTTTTATATTCAAGCTCGCCAGTTTCTTCATTTTTAAAGTATTCTTCAAAATGTTTATCTTTAGAAAATGCTGAAAGATAAATAAATACTGGATTTCCTTTTGTAACTCCCGGATCTTCAACTCTTAAGTGATTAGGATCTGTAAACATACCCATTACTTTTCTTTTTACTTCTTCTTTACTATCGGCTAAATAAATACAATTTCCTATAGATTTACTCATTTTTGCCTGACCATCTGTTCCTGGCAATCTATGGCATGCAGTATTTTGTGGTAAAACGGCTTGTGGTTCAACCAATGTTTCGCCATATAATCTATTAAACGTTCTAACAATTTCTCTAGTTTGTTCAATCATTGGTAATTGATCGTCACCTACTGGAATTATATTGGCATTAAATGCAGTAATATCTGCTGCTTGACTAATTGGATATGTCATAAAGCCAACTGGTAATGTATTTTGAAATCCTCTATATTCTATTTCTTGTTTTACTGTTGGATTCCTTTGTAATCTTGCAACAGTTACTAAATTCATATAATAAAATGTCAAATCACTTAACTCAGGAATTTCAGATTGTAAAAAAATTGTACATTTCTTTGGATCTATTCCACACGCTAAATAATCCAACGCTACTTCTAATACATTATCTTTTACTTTTTGTATATTACCCGAATTATCTGTTGTTGCTTGTGAATCAGCTATCTCTATATACATTTCATCATACAAACCAGAATTTTGCATTTGAACTCTTTGCGCCAATGAACCAACTAAATGACCTAAATGAAGTCTTCCTGTTGGTCTATCTCCTGTTAAAATAATGTTTCCCATATTTATCTCCTATCCCCTTTGTTCCATGCAATATATCATTAATTTTCATTTTTGTCAACCTTCATAATAAAAATTAATAGTCTATATACTATAAATATAATATCACATTCTTTTTTTTTATGTTATATTTTTTAGATTGTTTTTAAATACTTTACATTAATGAAGGTCTTATCAAAAGACCTAGGACTTAAAAATATTCCATGGATAAATGTTTGGTAAAGGTATTTCAAAAGTTACCTTTTCTTTACTTATAGGGTGAAAAAAAGATAGTTTAGTTGCGCATAAAGCAATTTGTTGCTTTTCTTTAACAAAAGGATTATATCTTTGATCACCATATAAATAATGTTTTCGGCTAGCAAATTGAACTCTTATTTGATGTGATCTTCCTGTTTTTAAATTTATTTTAACTAACGAATAATTTGTTTTCTCATCATATTTTATTAATTGATATTCTAAGATAGATAATTTGCCATTTTTATCAACTTTTGTTGTATTATCTTTACTGTCTTTTAATAATTTATCTTCATATTTTCCATTATCATCTACTTTACCTAATACAACAGCATGATATTGTTTTTCTAATTTATTAGTTCTTATTTGTTCACTTAATCGAGATGCTGCTTTACTTGTTTTAGCAAAAACCATTACCCCGCTTACTGGGCGATCTAATCTATGAACCAATCCAAGATAAACATTACCTGGTTTATGGTATTTTTCTTTCAAATATTGTTTTAACATATTTAATAAATCTAAATCATGACTATCATCTGCACATACCGGAATATTAATTTCTTTTACAACTACTAACAAATGATTATCTTCATATAATATCTTCATTTTCCCATCTTCCGCAAATTCCACATGGTAATACTAAACTATTATCTGTTATTGGTAATCCTATTTCATCAGCAGTTATCTTTCCGCTATATTTATTTTGTAAAGTCATTTTTAAAATATTATATAAAACAGTACTAGAAATACCCGTTGTATAAGAATTAATTAAGAAAAATAACGGTTTATCACTTAAAATATTCATACATTCATTAATCAAATTAGTTAAATTATCTT
Source organism: uncultured Bacilli bacterium (assembly GCA_944332695.1). Lineage (GTDB taxonomy): Bacteria > Bacillota_I > Bacilli_A > RF39 > UBA660 > Faecisoma. Next base: position 18,160 of record CALVKL010000001.1, on the reverse strand, counting down.
CAAATTTCCACATTTCACCATTAGGTCCTCTTCCATAACTAGGTGGATCCATGATAATTGCATCATATTTATTTCCTCTTCTTGCTTCCCTTTTAACAAATTTCAAACAATCATCGACAATGAATCTAATTTTGTTATTTTCTAAACCACATAATCTCATGTTTTCTTTTGCCCATTCAATCATTCCTTTTGAAGCATCAACATGAACAACATCAGCACCCGCAAAACTTGCAGCCATCGTTGCCCCTCCCGTATAAGCAAATAAATTTAAAACTTTAATCTTTCTTTTACTATTTTTAATTTTATTGATTGAAAAATCCCAATTTACTGATTGTTCTGGAAATAAACCAGTATGTTTAAAACTAGTAGGACTTACTTTAAATTTTAAATCCTTATATTTTATTATCCAATAATTAGGCAATTGTTTTTTATACTCCCAATAACCGCCACCTTTATTAGAACGATGGTAAAAAGCATCGATATTATTCCATAACTTATCATTTTTAATAGGCCACATTGCTTGGGGATCAGGTCTTCTTAAAATAACATTGCCCCATCTTTCTAACTTTTCACCATTTCCCGCACTTAAACATTCATAATCAACCCATTCATTACTTAATAACATACGACCACCTTTATTAATTATATCATAAATAAAAGGAGATTTTAAATTCACTATTACAATTTTATAGATAAAATTAATGATTTAGCCACGTTTGTGAATCACTCAATTTAAAATTAGCATTGTAATTCATTTTTATATAGTAGTTTATATTCTAGATATAGCTTCTTTTATTACATCGATAGAATTTTGTAATTTTTTTGTTTCTTCTTCATTTAAATTAACATATATTTTATCTTTAATTCCTTTTTTATTAATAATAGCTGGAAGTCCTATAAAAATATCATTATCTTTATCATACGTCGAAACTGTTATAACACTATTTTCATTATTTAAAATAGCATTAGTAATTCTAACTAAACACATTCCTATTCCATAGTATGTAGCACCCTTACGATTAATTATTTCATAAGCGGCATTTTTAACGTCAAGATATATTTTTTCTAATTCTTCATCAGTTAAAAAATCTTTAATATTTTGTAACCCTATATTAGCGTTACTCCATGGAACAAATTCAGAATCGCCGTGTTCACCAATAACATAAGCATGGACATTTTTAGGACTTATTTTTATTTTTTCAGCAATCATATACCTTAATCTTGCTGTATCTAAACTAGTTCCTGTCCCAATGATTTTGTTTGGTGATAAATTAGAATATTTATAAGTTAAATAAGTCATCACATCTAAAGGATTAGTAGCAACTAAAAAAATGCCATTAAAACCACTTTTCATAACTTTATTTACAATATTTTTAAATATTTTACTATTTTTTTCAATTAAATCCATTCTTGTTTCGCCTTTTTCTTGGTTAGCTCCAGCAGCAATTACAACAATAGTCGCATCTTTACAATCGTCATAGTCGCCAGCTTTAATATCTATTTTATTAGGAGCAAAAGCTAAACAATGATTTAAATCCATTACTTCTCCTATAATTCTTTCTTTATTTAAATCTACCAATACCAATTCATTAACACTTGTACTTTGGTTAAGTAATGCATAAGCATAACTCATTCCTACATTACCACATCCAATTAAAACAATTTTATTCATTTTCTTTTCCTTTCTTTATCCATAAATACATTCCATCCATATTAGTTGGTTTATATTTAAATCCTAATCTTTGATAAAAGTTTCTTTTTCCATAAGCGGGACATAGTTCGATTAAAAATTGTTCATCTTCTTCTAAAAAATCAAAAACATAGTCTTTTATTTTTAAAACTAACTGACTTCCAATTTGCTTGTTTTGATGATCAGGTAAAACAACAACATCGACAATCAATCCATGTGTACCATAATCACCAATAAGTCTTGCCATACCTATTACTTCTTCTTTTTCTTTTGCAATTACTACACACATTGAATTTTCAAGTGCTTTTTTTAGCTGTTTTTCACTTAATTCTTTCCAACCAGCTGATTTGATTAATTTTTTATAATCTGTTATTTTAATATCTTTAGTTACTATTATATCCATTGTCATCACCCTCATACTAATTTTAGCATATTAAAAAAATGAAGTAAATAATTAACAAAAAACCTTGGAAATATTTCCAAGGTATATGCAATATATTATCTTTTTGAAAATTGTGGTGCACGACGAGCTGCTTTTAATCCTGGTTTTTTGCGTTCTTTAATTCTTGCATCTCTAGTTACAAAACCAGCTCTTTTTAAAACTTTACGATAACTATCTTCACTTGCTTCATTTACTTTATCATACTCTAGTAATGCTCTAGTGATACCTAATCTAATTGCTCCAGTTTGTCCTGTAAAACCGCCACCATTAACTTTAACTTCAATATCAAAAGTTTTTTCATTATTAGTAGCTACTAATGGTTGCATTAAATCCATTACATTTGTTTCATAAGGGAAGAATTCTCTAACATCTCGACCATTAACAGTAATTTTACCACTACCTGAAGTCATTTTAACTTGTGCGACAGAAGATTTTCTTCTACCAGTTCCAAGATATATTTTCTTTTCCATAAATTCCTCCTATTTCATTTCCTTTGGTTGTTGAGCCATATGTGGATGTTCGCTTCCAGCATAAACAAATAATTTTTTATACATTTGACGACCTAATCTTCCTTTAGGCAACATCCCTTTTACAGCTCTTTCAACCATTTCAACTGGATAATTATCACGCATTGTTCTTGCAGTTCTTTCTCTTAAACCACCTGTATAACCACTATGATTATAATAAATTTTGTCATCTAACTTATTACCAGTTAAATTTACTTTACTAGCATTAATTACGATAACATTATCACCACCATCGATATGTGGAGTATAAGTTGGTTTATGTTTGCCACGTAATACTGTAGCAACTTTAGTAGCTAAACGACCTAAATTGACATCAGTAGCATCGATTACCCACCAATCTCTCACTACATCTTCTTTTCTTTGCATATAAGAATTTTTCATAATCTTTTCCTTTCTTCCAAATAATGAATTGTCCCAAGATTCATTAAATGTGGGAATAAATAAATGTACCGCTATTAATTATATAAAAAAAACATATATTTGTCAATGAAAATATATGCTTTTTTATTAATATTTTTTAACGATAATATACATCATTTAAATATAATCCTTCTGGTGGCGCTGTAATACCAGCTTTTCTTCGATCTTTTGCTTCTAAAATATTCAATATATCCTCGCTTTTTCTTTTGCCTTCACCAATTTCTATTAAAACACCTACCATATTTCTTACTTGATATCTTAAAAACCCAGTTCCTAGAAATGATATCGTAAATTTATTAACATTTTTAATATTTCGAATTAAGTTAGTCTGAATAATAGTTCTAGTAAAATTATCTTTTTCTTCATCAGCTTTAGAAAAAGATTTAAAATCATGAGTTCCTTCTAAATATTTTAAGGCTCTTTCCATTTCAGCTAAATCTAATTTTTTATTATATTGATAAACATAATCTTTTTCAATTGGATCATATTCCCCCATATTAATTTTATAAATATATTCTTTAGCTGAAACATTAAATCTCGCATGAAAAGTATCATTAACTTCCTCTATTTTTTTTATATAAATATAATTATTTAACAAGCTGTTCAAAGCTTTTTGTAGTTTTTCTTTTGTTATATCCATATCGAGATCAAAATGAGCTTTTTGATTTAACGCGTGAACTGAAGCATCAGTTCTACCCGATCCAAAAATAGGTATATCTTTATTAGCTAATTCTTTTAAAGCTTTCTCAATTTCACCTTGCACAGTTTTTAATCTTGGCTGCTTTTGATAACCTTTAAATTTACTTCCATCATAACTAAATGTAATTAAATATCTCATAACACAACTTCCTTCATAATTAAAATAAATAATCCTAAATGCATAAGGACAATAAAAGTATCATAAAATCCCCATTTATTTTGTCTAAAATTTGTCCTTTTATTATCTATATTATATAATCTTACTTCCATCGCGTCAGCTAAATCATCTGCTTTTTTAAAACTTAAAATAAACATTGGAATTATTAAGGCTTTAATAGCCAATAATTTACCTTTTAAATTAGAATTGTAGTAATCTATACCGCGACTAGCTTGTGATTTTATTATTTTATTTCCTTGGTCAATGATAGTAGGAATAAATCTTAAAGCTAAACTTATTGATAATGCCATTTTATTAACAGGAATTCCTATTAATCTTAAGGGTAAAAATAATTTTTCTAATCCGTAAGTTATTTCTGTTGGTGGTGTGGTTAAGGTTAAAATGGAAGTATATAAAACAACATAAATAAGTCTTAACATAGTAATAAAAGTTATTTGTAAACTATTATTAATAATAATATTAATTATTAAAATAAATATTAATAGCCATTTAATACTTAAAATTGTTTTTAGATAAATATTTAAAGGCACTTTAGTATTAAATAGCATTAAGATTAATAGCAATCCTAAAATAATATTAAATCTTAAATCAAAAGTTAAAAATGACATAATAATAAATAATAAAACACAAATTATCTTAGCTAAAGGATTCATTTCATGAATTAGTGACCCAATAGAATAATATCTACCTATCATTACTTTATTTAACATGGCGATACACATCCTTCATTAAATCGTTAATATCATCACGATAACCAATTTTGATATGTTTTTTTTCTAAAACCAATTGTTCAAACTCAATTATTTTTGGTTTTTTTAAACCATATTTTTCTAAATCTTGTTTAAATACTTCATATTTATTGCCATCATAGATAATTTTACCTTTATCTAATAAAATTATATGTTCTGCTATTTGAAGTAATAAATCAGTATCATTACTAACAATTATAATTGTTTTTTTATACCTTGTTTTTAATAATTTTATTATTTTAATTAAATTCTTTTTACTTTGATTATCTAAGCCAATTGTTGGTTCATCTAATATTATTACTTTAGGATTAAAGGCTAAAATAGAAGCTATGGCTACTTTGCGCATTTCCCCACTACTTAAAGTAAAAGGATTTCTATTTAAATATGTAGCATCTAAACCAACCATTAATAAAGCATCTAATATATGTTTTTCAATGTTTTTTACTGTTTTTTTAAAATATTTCATACCAAATTCAATTTCTTCCTTTACTGTTTGGCAAAAAAATTGTTCTTCTGGAATTTGAAATACTAAACCTATTTTATATCTTAAATTATTGATATTTTTTATTTTTCTAGTTTTACTTATAACTTTGCTTCCAACTTCAACGCTACCTTTAGTTGGAAGTAATAAAGCATTTATTAATTCGATTAAAGTTGTTTTACCACTTCCACTTTTACCAATAATACCACTTATTGTTCCTTCTTTAAAAGTAGTATTAATATTACCTAATACCATTTTTGCAAGAGGAGTTTTTTCATTATAGATATAATAAACATCATTAAATTTTACTTCCATAATGTATCCACCATTTCTTCAATATTATATATTGTATGATCAATTAAATCGTAGAATTTTAAACGATTAGATAATTCTACCATAAATGGTAAGTCAAATCCTAAATTATGTAATAATTTTTCTTCATTATAAACTTCTTCTTTTGTTCCTTGTAAAACTATTTTGCCTTCATTCATCACATATATTTCATCACTTATTAAAGTATCTTCAATATCATGACTAATGTTTATAATTGTTAAACCATTATTATTAAGTTCTTGCAATATTTTTAACATCTTTTCTTTATCAAATGGATCTAACATAGTTAGCGCTTCATCTAATATTAATATTTTAGGGTCGTGTACTAAAGCACTAGCTAAACTAACTAATTGTTTTTGATTGTTGTTTAAATTATGAGGATTTTGTTCTAAAATATCATATATTCCTAAATATTTAGTAGTTTCCTCAATTTTACTTCTTATGTCATTTTTTTTATAATTCATATTTTCTAAGGTAAAAGCAATATCATCCATTACTGTTTCGGCAACAAACTGATTGTCAGGATTACTAAATACGACGCCTATTTTTTTTCGAATATCTTTAATATTATCTTTTAATAATTGTGTATCATCAATAATAATACTTCCATTATATTTATATAAGCCGACTAAAATTTTTACTAAGGTTGATTTGCCACTACCATTTGGGCCGATTATAGAAACAATCTTACCTCTATCTATCTCTAAATTTAAATCATTAAATATTTCTTTGTCATGATATTTAAAATTAAGATTTTTAATACTTATCATACATTTCACCACTTAGCTTATTATAATATAAAATAATCTATTTATCAAGGAAAATATAAACTATAAAAAAAAAGAATTAAATCATATTAAATCTTTCTTCTATTTTATCCCTACCTAATAATTTCATAATCTCATATAAATCGGGAGTCATTGCTTTAGTAGTCAAAGCTACCCGCAAAACATTACTAATATCAGCAATATTTCCTTTATAATTGCCAGGGTTTTCTTTGTATTGTTTCATATCAGAAGCATATCCCAATTCTGAACATACTTCTTTCATTTTATTAAACCAATTATCTTTATCATCATTGATATCATACTTTAAAATATAAGATTTTAATATTTTTCTTATTTCATCTTGATCAGTTATATTTTGCCATTCATATTCTAAATTAGTAAACAATTCATCATACATATACCAAATATATTTTTTTATTTCAGAATAACAACTAAAATCTTTGCGTGGTTTTTTCTGTTCTCTTTCAATATTTAAAATATTGATTGTATAATTTTTATATTTGGTTAATAAATTATAAAATTCCAAATCAAACTCATAAGACCAATTTAATAACGTTTCATATACTTCTGTTGCTTTTAATTTGCTTATATAATTTTTAGAAATATTAATTAATTTATCTAAATCAAATAAAGGGCCACTCTTACTCATTTTATCAAATGTAAATTTAAAATCACGATATGATTTATCTGGATTTTGTAAAAACCACCCTTCAAAATTAGAGTTCATTAATGTAGCAAAATAAAGTTTAATTGCTTCGACAGGAATTCCCTTTTCGTGATAAAAAGAAACTGCTGCTTCAGGATCTTTTCTTTTGCTTATTTTTCTAACTGTATTTCCTTCTTTTTTATTAAGTGGTAATAAATGCGCAAATTTAGGTTCTTTAAATCCGCAAGCATTCCATAATTCTAAATGATATGGCACTGAAGAAATATAGGAATCATCTCTAGTTACAATTGTAACTCTCATAAAATGATCATCACAAACATGAGCAAAAGCATAAGGTGGTATACCATCAGATTTAATTAAAACTTGATCAATATCATTTTCTGGTAATTGAATAGTTCCTTTGACTAAATCTTTAAAGATAATTTTTTTATTAAAATCTCCTTCTGATTTTAATCTCAAAACCCATTTATCGCCTTTTTCAATATGTTTTTTTACTTCGTCATAACTTAAATTACGACATTTGGCATATTTACCATAATAACCAATTCGATCTTTTATTTGTTCTTGTTGTTCTCTCATTTTAGTTAAGTCTTCTTCTGAGCAAAAACAAGGATAAGCTCTTCCTATTGATACTAAGTATTTAGCAACAGTGTGATAAATTTCTTTTCTTTCAGTTTGAATATAGGGGCCATACAATCCTCCTTTAATAGGATCTTCTTTTACTATATAGTGATAATTTTCTAAATCATCTATAATTAGTTGAATTCCATTTGCGATTGCTCTTTTATTATCAGTATCTTCAATTCTTAAAATAAATACGCCATTTGATTGATTAGCAAAAACTTCTGGAACAAATGAAGCATATAAATTTCCCATATGCATTCTTCCTGTTGGACTTGGCGCAAAACGGCATACTTCTTGATTATCTTGCAAATTCCTAGGAGGAAACATTTTTTCTAAGTCTTCAATAGTTTTTGTTACATCAGGATATAATAAATCCGCTAAATCTTTATTTGTCATATAAACACTCCTATTATTTCATAAAAAAAGTATATTTAATACTTTTACATATATTTAGTCATAGACTTCATCATTTGATTAACTTGCTTTTGACTCGGTGTTCTACCCATTTGTGTCATCATCGCTTTAATCATTTGTTCGTTAATTGGCGGATTATTTTTTATTTGTTTTTGAATAATATGACGAGCTATAAAGAAACCTGCCACACCACCAATTATTAAACCAATTAATAAATATACTAAATTCCATAACATTGTCATCAACTCCTTAATATATTTTACTATTTTTTGTTTATTTTTTCAACATTTTTAAGATATTTGCATTAAATTGTTTCTACTTAACCAAAAGTAATCATTATTAATAAAATCACAAACAAAAATATATTTGCTATAATTAATAAATTCATTAATAATATTAATATGTTTAGTTCTAATAATTATTCTAGTATACTTTAGCTCAACAAATGACTTATTAATATAAAATGTTTTTTCATTATCTAAATGATATTTTTTATTTAAATAATATTTTAAATTAAAGGTGTTTATTCTTTCACATAATTGACTATATAAAGATACTCCATAATTTAAATCATCCTGCATATAATATAATTTTTTTAAAATATCAAACAAAAATAAAGGTTTTTTTTGATAATAATCATAATATTCTTTTTTAATAACAAAAAGATTATATTCTTTCATTAGCATCACCAATAAAATTATATAATCTCTAATTTGAAAAATTTGTCTTATTTTAGAAGTTTAATTATTTTTTGTAATATTCTTTCATAACTAAAATTCATTTTATCTGCCACTTCTTCTTTTGTACCACTGTAACCAAAATTATCTAAAGTAATTAAATATTTATCATTATAAACAAAACCTTCCCAACCTTGTTTAGAACCCGCTTCAATAACTATAGTACGATAACCTTTTGGTAAAATTTTTTCTTGATATTCTTTACTTTGCTTTAAAAATAAATTGCGATTAGGCATACTTATAACCCGAATATCTAATTTATACATTTCATATAAACTATTAGCTATTTTTATACTTAACTCAACTTCACTACCTGTACTTATGATGATTGCATGTAGATTATTTTCTTTTCTTACAATATAGCCACCATAACTAATAGAATTACGATCGGTTTTGTCTAACAAACTTACCTCATTTCTTGATAAGACTAGACAACTAGGTTTTTTATTATTTATAATATATTCCCAACAACCAGTTATTTCTTTGGCATCAGCTGGCCTGAACACAGCTAAATTAGGAATACTTCTTAAAGATGATAATTGTTCAATCGGTTGATGAGTAGGTCCATCTTGACCAATATTAATAGAATCGTGAGTAAATATATAAGTAACTGGTAAATTCATCAATGCACTCATTCTAATTGCTGGTTTTAAATAATCAGAAAAGACTAAAAAGGTCGAACCAAAACTGTAAAAGCCACATAAAGCTAAACCATTTAAAATAGCTCCCATTGCATGCTCTCTTACACCAAAATTGATATTATTACCAACAAAATCAGTTAAAATATTAGGTAAAACTGCCTTAGTCGAAGATCCAACATCAGCATTACCACCAATAAAATTAGAAATTCTTTTAGCTATTTCGTGCATTATTTTACCATTACTAACTCTTAAAGATTCTTTTTGCGTATAGTCAAATATTAAATTACTTAAATCAATTCTGACATTTTCCCTTTGATAATTAATTTCATTAGCTTGTTTAGTAAATATTTCATATTTTTTTAAACATCTTTCATTAATTTGGTCAATAAAATTTTCTCGAGCTTCATTATTAACATAAAATTCTTCTGGTTTTATTTTTAATTTCAATTTTAATCTCATAATGTCATCTTTATCTAAAGGTGAACCATGAACTTTATTAGTATTTTCATTAACTGATCCTTCTCCAATAATCGTTTTTATTTCAATTAAGGTTGGTTTATCACTTTTTTTAGCTAACTCAATAGCTTTATCAATGTTAGATATAATTGTTCCATCCTTAACCTGTATTGTATTCCAATTTAAAGCCTTGAATCTTTCAATAACATTGTCATCAAAAACATTATTAGTTGACCCATCTAAGCTTACATCATTAGAATCATATAAAACAATTAAATTATTTAGTTTTAAACTTCCAGCTAAAGATGTGGCTTCATAACTGATTCCTTCCATTAAATCGCCATCGCCACATAAAACATAAACATTATAATCAAATAAACTTTGTTCTTTACCTAGTTTACTCTTTTTAGGGATTTCATATTTTTTATTTAATATTTTACCAGCTAAAGCCATTCCAACTGCTGAAGCAATTCCTTGACCCAATGGTCCTGTTGACATATCTACACCTTCAGTTATACCATATTCCGGATGTCCTGGTGTTTTAGAATGAATATGTCTAAATTGTTTTAAATCATCAATAGTTAAATTGTACCCAGCCATATACAAAGTAGCGTATAATAAAGCAGATCCGTGCCCTGCTGATAAAACAAAACGATCTCTATTTTCCCATAATGGATCATCTTGTTTTACATTCATATGTTTCGCATAAAGAGTATAAATAATTGGAGCAGCTCCTAAAACAATTCCGGGATGACCACTGCCAGCTTTATCAATCATATCAATTCCTAAACTTTTAATATTATTAACTATTTCGCGGTCCATTATCATCACCTCTTTTATTTTTTTTATTATATCACATTTTATACTAAAAAAAAAGTCCAAGAATGCGGGCTCTTAACGATAAAACCTAGTCTCTACCAGGTGGGCATCACATCATCAATTTTAGGATTCTCAAAATTAATTGAGCATTCAACACCGTTAATGAATTAGACTCCCAATATTCGTTAATTAGTCGGTTTTTCTAAATGAGCTTGTCGCTATCCCTAGACATTTATATTATACCATACTTTTACTAAATATACTAGTCATAATTAAAATTTCATACTTTCCCAAAATGTTAATTGTTTGTTATACGTAAGCGCCTTTTTCTAATAAATAATCGATAGTTCTTTTAAATAGATCAAAATCAATTATTTTTCTTTTGTCGATCGAAGAACAAGATGAACAAAACATACAGTTATTAGGACAAGTTTCAATTATTTCAAAACATAAATCTTTAATCATTTTTTATACCCCAAAATAGTATTTAAATTGACATTTTTTGTACTGGTCATAATGTTAATATCAGCTTTACTATATATTTTATTTAATTCATTAACTAAGTTTTTAATAACTATTCTTTGACCACTGTTCTTTTTAGTAACTTTGCACGCACAATCTAAAAATTCTAATTCATTAGATTTACTCCACTTGATAATATCTTCTTCTTTAACATAATAAAGAGGTCTAATCAAAGTCATTCCTTCAAAATTAGTACTTTTTATTTTTGGAACCATACTACTAAAATTACCGTTAAAAATCATATTTAATAAAACTGTTTCAATAACATCATTAAAATGATGTCCTAAAGCTATTTTATTACAACCGATACTTTTAGCATAACTATATAAATAACCTCTACGCATTTTCGCACACATATAACATGGATTGTCCGTTGTATCAGCAAATTCAAAAATTGGTGTTTCAAATATATGAGCATCAATATTTAAATGATTTAAATTTTCTTTTATCTTATTGATGTTTTCTTCACTATATCCAGGATTCATCACAATAAATTCCAAATCAAAATTAAATTTACCGTGTTTTTTTATTTCTTGCATACATTTAGCTAATAAAAATGAATCTTTACCACCACTAATACAAACTGCAATTTTATCGTTTTCCTCTATTAAATTAAACTCTTTGATTGCTTTAACAAAAGGAACAAATATTTTCTTTCGATATTTTTTGATAATACTTCTTTCGATTTCTTTTAATTCCATAAACATCACACAATTATTATACATTAAATTAATTAAAAAAAAAACTGATAAATTAATATCAGTTTAAATAATATGATTATTTTCTTTTACATCACTAAGTGCTACTTTAATAACTTCATTATTAGTTAAATTAGTTTGAATAATATTATTACCAACAATATTACTACTATAAAGTCCTAAATAATAACTATAAACGTCTTTTAAATAATCACCATTACCATAATTATTATGTTGCCAGTTTTCTAGATAATTAATAGTTAAACTATAATCACTATATTTAGCTTTATCCAATGTTTCAACAAATAAATGTGGGTTTTCGCTAACTTGTTTTACATATTTTAACCAGCCAGTATCTTCAATATTATTTACTACATCTAAAACGGATACGCCTAATTCATCAGCATATACTGCAACAATCAAATCAACCATACCACATCCAAAATTATGTGATTGTAAAGCTAATTTTTCATTACCATGATAATGTTGTAAAGAGTTTTGATAACGCATAATGCCCATTCTTATATTTGTTTTTACATCACAAGCATTTTCCATTGTTTCATAAATTGTTTCTTCTTCACCATCACGATAATTAAAAGCTGTTATTTCTTGTCCATTTGGCGTTTCTAATTGACAAATTCCAACACCATAACCATTATACATAGTACCGCCGGGGATAGTTTCTTTATGATTCAAACTTGATTCGCACATCATTAAACTAATAAATGTATATGGATCAACACCGAAATCTTCAGCAACTTCAAAAGTGTATTTGCCAATATCAGAATTGATAAAATTAATTATTTTTCTAAGCGTATAATCATTCATATTGGTAGATAATGGTATACTTTGATTATTTTCAATAACATTATTAAATAATTGTCTTGATTGCATAATTCGCGTTTCTAAATCAAAATTAATATCATCAATCTTTTCCGATGTTTGATTTTCTTTAGGTATTGTAACTACAGTTTCAGTAGGTTCAGTTGTCTCAACAGGATTATATGTGGTAGAAATAATGGAATTAGATTTAGAAAATCTAGAGTCTAATTTTCTTTCTGAGTTAACAAATCCAATCAATGAAGTAATTAAAATAGAGGCCGAAAGTAGTAATGGAATCAATCTTTCTTTATTTATATTTAAATTTTTAACAATTGGTGTTTGATCGTCAATACTACATAAAATTTGTTTAAAAATTAAATCATCTAAATTTTTAGCATATTGTTTTAAAGTTAAGGTAATACCGTTTTTATAACATATTTTAATATTACTTTTATCAACTACTACAAATTTAACTTCTTTTCCAGACAAACTTAAGATTTCTTCATCTATTTTAGTTCGATTGTTAGTTCTTCTAGTAACCTTGCGACCATTAATAATATCTACCATAGTTTTCCGATAACCATTATTAGTTTTTTCAACTGTTATTTGCACTTTAATCACCTCTTAACACTTACGCTAATACCATCACCAATATCATGAAAAGTTGTTATATATTGATTATTTTCTTTTAAAAATTCAATATAATTTTTTATTTTTTTAATTAATTGCTTTAAATTACGACTCATATTTTCGTTACTGTTAACTAGGCCATGAAAATTGATATTATCAGTTATAATAAACTTATTATCATTTAAATTTTTTTCAAATTTCGTAAAAAATTTAATACTTTGAGCTTTAGCTGCATCAATAAAAATCAGATCAAATTTATCAGTTAATTCGACATCAAATGCATCTTGATTAATTAATTTAATTCTATTTTGTAAATTGAATAAATTAACATTTCTAACTGCCTCTATATATCTTTCTTTATCTCGTTCAATTGATATAATTTCAATATCATCGTCAACTAAAGCCATTTTGATAGCAGAATAACCAATTGCTGTTCCGATTTCTAAGATTTTTTTTATTTTATTTTTTTTAATAAATTCTATTAAAAATTCGATTCCTTCTTTTTGCATAATTGGAATATTATTTTCTTTAGCGTATTTTTCAATATTTTCTAACATTCGTACCCCAAATAAATTAAGCATTTTTGTTGATGTTCACTATAAGTTTCAGAATAGTATGTTTTAGTTGAACTACTATCAAATACATCTGCTAAAAAGAATAAATAATTATTTGACTTAGGATATAAAACAGCTTTGATGCTTGCCTCACCAGGTAGTCCTCCAGGACCCACTGGTAGTCCATAATAAAAATAAGTATTGTATGGTGAATCAACAGCTAAATCATTATTAGTATAAGTTAATTTCCATTCATTTATTGCATAACCAATAGTTGCACAACTTTCTAATTTCATTCCTTTATTTAATCTATTATAAAAAACTTGGGCAATCATTGGACGATCCTCATCTAATATTGCTTCATGTTCAACTATTGAAGCTAATGTCAATAATTCATGAACTGTATATTTACTACTTTCAATTTCTTTTTTATATTTTGATAAAACTTCATCCATTTTATCTAACATTTTATAAGTTAAATCTTCTATACTACTATCTTTAAAAATTTCATAAGTTGCTGGGAAAAAATAACCCTCTAAACTATATCTTAAATTATCGTTTTTAATTTCATCAGTAATAAACCAATATTTATTAATTAAAGTATTTAAAAATTCTTGATTTTGCCAATAAGAAAGTAATTCATCAGCAGTATAATTGGTTACCTTGCTTACATAACTAGCAACATCAGTTATATGTTTTCCCTCGGGAATAACAAAAGAAATTGTTTCTGCGAAAGTACCTTTTTCTAAAGTTTCGACTATTTTTTTTACTCCCATGTTTTCGTTTAAAGTATAAGTACCCTTTTCTAATTTACTAGGGTTAAAAATTTTAATATATATTTTATAAAATGTCTCTGATCTAATTAAATTATTTTCTTTTAATTCATTAGCAATCGATAAATAGCTACTACCTTCTTTAACTTCAAGAATTACTTCTTTATCTTCTTTGCTAACTGGACTAATTCCAATGTTATATGAAACACAACTAACAGTAATAACAATAACCAAAAAAGTTATTACAAAAATATATATATTAACATACTTCTTCATAGCATAAAACGAGTAATTGTTACTCGCTATCCTCCATATTAGATTTTACTTCTTCTTGTAGCTCATTTAAGATAGTTTCAATTATTTTCCACTCCTTTTCTGTTTCAATTGGTTTTAAATTCAAATCTTCTTCCCCTGGTGTGTAAATTGAAGCATATACTTTAGTATTTCCTTGTTCATCAGTTGTATTATCGGTATATACAATATAGTTATTTTTTGTTTCATCTGATTCGAATGTAAATAAAACTTCACATTCAATTTCCTTACCTTTATCATCTATTACTTTAAATTTCATTTGTTCTTCTTTCATAATTAATTTCCTCTCTTATCTAAATATGTTTGTAATATAATAGTGGCAGCTAAACTATCAACTTTTTCTTTTCTTTTTTTTCTTGATAAATTACCTTCAATCATATAATTATGAGCCGAAACTGTCGATAATCTTTCGTCTTGTAAAACTACTTTATAATTTAATTGCTCTAATTTTTTTTTAAATTCTAATGTTTCGTTAGCTCTTGATCCAATCGTGTTGTTCATATTTTTGGGCAAACCCAAAACTAGCAAGTCAATTTTTTCTTCCTCGATAATTTGTTTAAGTTCTTCAATCAATGCATCTAAATTATTATAATGAATGGTTTTTAAAGAAGATGCAATTGTTCCGTTAGAAATAGCCAATCCTAACGTCTTAGTTCCTAAATCTAAACCTAAATATTTCATTTAATAAATTTATCGACTAAAACTTCTAAAACTCTAGTTCTTTCAAATTTAGTCAATTTATTTCGAGCTTCTTTATGACTTGATATATATCCTGGATCACCACTCATAAGATAACCGACTAATTGATTTTTAGCATTATAACCTCTTTCTTCTAGTATTTCAACTACCTCTTTTATTGTTTCAGTAATTAGCTCAGCTTCTATCTCATCAGTTGTGAATATTTTTGTTTCGCCCATATTAACACCACCCTATTACAACTTAATTTTATCAAAAAAATTACTATTTTACAACAATAATATATATTTTTTTACATAATATTGATTACAATTACTATTTTTTTAATAATAAAAGCTATTCTAAAATAGCTTTTATTCTTCTTACCCCCGCACTGCTTGCCTCTTCTTTGATGATTTTAAAATTACCTAACTCTTTAGTATTTTTAACATGTGGTCCACCACATAGTTCTTTAGAGATATCACCAATGCTATAAACTGTTACAATATCTGGATATTTTTCAATGAACATACATTCTGCTCCTGATTTTAGAGCTTGTTCTTTACTCATTTCCATAACAGTTACATTTAATCCTTCACTAATCCATTTATTAACTAATTGTTCTGTTTTTTGCTTTTCTTCATCAGTCAATTTATGATCACATGAAAAATCGAAACGCATTCTTTCACTAGTAATATTACTTCCTTTTTGATGAATATTTTTATTGACAACTACTTTTAAAGCGGCATTCAACAAATGAGTCGCTGTATGATATTTTATTTCTTTTTCTGAATCACCAGCTAAACCACCTTTAAATTTACCACTTGAAGCAGTTCTTGATAACTCTTGATGCGCTTTAAATTTTTCTTTAAAACCTAATTGATCAACTTCAATTCCTTTTTCTTTTGCAAGTTCAACTGTTAATTCGATAGGAAATCCATATGTATCATACAATTTAAAAGCTAAATCTTTATTTAAAACATTATCGTCTAAATGATTAGTAATTTTTTCAAATTCTTTTAATCCTTTAGCTAAAGTTTTATCAAATTTGTTTTTTTCTTTAGTCAATTCATCTAAAATTACATTTTTATTTTTAACTAATTCAGGATAATATTTTTGATATTTTTCAATTATCATATTGGCAATAATAACTTCCCAATTATTATCTGTGATTTCAAGTTTTTTAGCATGTCTTATTGCTCTCCTAATTAATCTTCTTAAAATATATCCTTGATCAGTATTAGATGGTTTTATACCAGCTTCATCTCCTAATATGAAGATTGCAGTTCTTATATGATCAGCAATTATTCTAATACTAGCGGGATTTTCTTCATATGAATAATTAGATAATTCCTCGATTTTTCTAACAATATCAATCCATACACTTGATAAATAATTATCAGTAACACCTTCTAAAACGGCAACTACTCGTTCATAGCCCATACCAGTATCAACATTTTTTTTAGGTAATTCTGTTATTTTACCATTGTTATCTTTATAAAATTCCATAAAAACATTATTCCATATTTCAACCCATCTATCATCTTTTGGATCAAATTTTTGAGGTATTTCATCATCACTTCTAAAATAAAATATTTCTGTATCTGGTCCACATGGTCCGGAATCTCCAGCAATCCAAAAATTATCTTCTTTACCTAAGTAAGCAATTCTATCTTCTTTAATACCTAAACTTTTCCAAACTTTAGCTGAAACATCATCACGCGGTATATTTCCTTCTCCTTTAAAAACAGTTACAGCTAATTTATTAATGGGTATATTTAATACTTTAGTTAAAAACTCAAAACTATAATTAATACTTTCTTCTTTAAAATAATCTCCCAATGACCAATTACCTAACATTTCAAAAAAGGTATGATGTGTTTTATCACCAATACTATCTAAATCGTTAGTTCTGATACATTTTTGATAATCAACTAATCTTGTTCCGTAAGGATGAGGTTGACCCATCAAATATGGAATTAAAGGTTGCATTCCCGCTGTATTAAATAAAACGGAAGGATCGTTTTCCGGTACAACTGGAGCTGATGGTATTTGTTTATGTCCTTTACTTATAAAAAAATCAATATATAAATCTTTAAGATTCATTTTTATCACCTTCTATTACTTCAATAAATTTATTAACTACCTCATCAATAGTTAAATTGGTAGAATCGATATAAACTTGATCATCAGTTCTCGTTAATGAACCCACTTCTTTATGTGAATCATTATAATCACGAGCTTTAATATTTTCATAAACTTCATCATAACTCATATCGATACCTTTTTCTTTATTTTGTTTAATTCTTCTTTTTACTCTTTCTTCCAATGAAGCATCTAAATAAAATTTATATTGGGCATTAGGAAAAACAACGGTTGTTATATCTCTTCCTTCCATAACAACATCATAATTACTGGCCATTTTTCTTTGCAAATCAACCATATTTTTTCTTACTTCAACAATACTTGAAATTGGTGAAACAATACTAGTTACTTCTTTACTTCTTAT